>NZ_JAUBOJ010000001.1:0-27474 GCF_036700185.1 Microcoleus sp. BM001215392
TGGTGCGCCACAGTTGGCCGGATGGGGCGATCGTCTTTTATCAGATGGCGTTGCAAGTAAATCCCCAATGCGGTGAGGCGCACTTGCAGTTGGGGCTGATGTTAGCACAAAAAAATGACTTAGATCGGGCGATCGCTTGTTACCGCCGCGCTATTGAGGTTCAACCAAATGAGTATAAACCTTACCAATTGTTAGGGGATGCTCTGGCTACACAGGGTAAGCGGGAGGAAGCGATGAACTTTTACCGCCGCGCGATCGAGTTAAAACCTGACGATCCGTATATCCACAACAATTTAGGGGATATGCTGCGACATCAAGGAGATTTGGAGGGTGCGATCGCTTGTTACCGCCGCGCGATCGAACTAAAGTCAGACTTCTCATGGTTCCACTATAATTTAGGGGAAGTTTTGACCAAAAAAGGGCAAATTGATGAAGCAAGTTATTGTTACCGTCACGCCTTAGAGCTAGAACCCAAGATTTTCTAATTGACCCTCTAATTTTATATGTATTTCGCTGGTCAACCTCAGATCAGAAATACTATTTCCCTGAAAAAAAGCCGATTACTATTGAAGGAGCATTCATGACCCCTGAAGAAGCCCAGCGTTTAGAATCAAGTATCCAAAAGACTTTATCCACTCACGCTAAAAGCGACAAAAGTTTTCTGTGGATGGCGTATTGGGTCATCTTCGATCGCGAAGCAGACCCGGATGGGCTAGAAGCTTGGTTAAACGATATCAAGGGTGGTTTAAATCGAGCTGATGTCATCAAAAAAATGGTTGAGTCAGAGGAATTTCAAAGACGCCTTCCAGGTGGAGGAGACGGAAATCAAAGTCTTCATAGACTTCACAGTGGCAGAATGAAAATGGTGAAAACACTACTTCCACCGGCTAAAGTTGTTTTAGATTTGGGAGGTTATTCGGCCTCAGATCAAAAAGGTGCTTTATTGCAACTAGGCTATTCTCATCTACCGGAAAAGCTCTATATATTAGACTTTCATCCAGACCAAATGATGTTTCCCGGGCCGGAGTGGCCAAAACACATTAACCACCAAGGTTGTGAAATTGAATATGTCTATGGCAGTATGAATGATTTAGATTCATTTGATGAAAACTTTTTTGATTTGATTTGGTCTGGAGAATCAATAGAACACATAACCCCTGAAGAGGCTGAAGTAGTATTTTCTAAAGCATACAAATTATTAAAACCAGGTGGCAAACTAGCACTAGATACCCCAAATAGGCGAGCGACAAAGCTACAATGTCCTGATACGTATATCCATCCCGAACACAAGCTCGAATACTATTATGATGATTTGTGCAAGCTCTTAGAGAAGCATAATTTCAAAATCATTGAAAGCAAGGGAATTATCGAGCTATCGACATCAATTGAAAAATCTAGCATGGAACATTTTAACCATGAATTTATGAACAGTCAACTCATAAATGATAATCCCGATAAATCCTATTGTTTCTACATTTGCTGTATGCGAGCAGAGGATTGTTAGGGTTGTTGATACAGAAGATTCCTGGTTTATGAAGTACACCGCCGATTAATCTATCCCGGTAGGGACACGGCATTGCCGTGTCTAAAGCTGCACTTCATAAACCAGGGATACGGTGTAAGTTTAGCCCTATTTTGTCTGAACCGTATTGCGTTAAAACCTTGAGCGCTCTAATTCCCTTTGAGCTTGCAAAGCCGCTTGTTTCCAAGCTTGAGCTTGGGATTCATACCAGCTTTTCTCTTCTATTGTCCTGGTAATATATTCCAGGCGATGTCTAATTTTTTGACCGATCGCCTCTGGACTGAATAAAGAGCGAATCTCCTTAGCTGCTCTGGCTCCTACTTGCTGTGCTTGCGGATAATTTTCAAAAACATACTGCATCAGCTCCGCTGCACGATCGATATCCGGTTCGGCCCAGATACTGCCTTTTGGGTAAAGTCCGTAAGCTTCCGTAGTTGCAACTAAATCGTATTTCACCAAAAAACTATTACCCACATTCATAAAATCGGTATTCGATGAATAAGCCGTAGCGATGACTGGCTTGCCGTAATACATAGCCTCCGCCATAGTCAAACCAAAACCCTCAGCCCGATGTAGCGATACATAACAGTTACAATTATCGATTAAGCCATGAACCTCTTCCTTGCTCAAATGCCCTTCGATCAGTTGAATAGATGGCCAGTCTTCTGCCAGTGCTTTTAGTTGCTCGTACTGATTTTGATAAGCTGGATGAGGTCTAAACTTAATAATCAGTAAAGCATCTTCATTAGACTTCCCAAAAGCTTTTTTGAACGCCTCAATAGTGGCAAAAGGATTTTTTCGCTCAAAACCGCTACCCATGTCGAACATGAACAGAAAAATAAATTTGTCTTTGGGCAATCCTAAAGCCTCTCTACCTAATGTATTGGGAGGTAAATAAATGCTGGGCGGTAATTTGACAACCGGAAGAGGCGAGACATCGGAAATGGTTTCAGCCGTGTAATTACTGTAAGTCCAAACCTCATCAAATCGATTAAAAGCTCCCATGAAAAAATCAGGAAATACCGGAAGTTCCCAAATCCAAAAACCAATATTATAGCGATTTTGAAAAACTTCAGGATCGATACAATTCAACAACGACTCGTGAGGGTTGGTATGGACGATATTAATCGGATAAGAACGATCGCTGGAAAAATTGGTGTATGTAGAATCTAAGTTGCGTTGCGAATCTTCTTTCAGATCCTGAAGGGTGAAAGGAATGTTAGCTGCTTCTATGGCTTTGATCGTCCCTCGCACGCCCCCACCCAAACCAAACTCACCACTCACATGACCGATAATATTAACTCCAAAGTTAGAGTTGGGGTTATTCAACATAGGTTATCTCCGATCGCAAATATCTACAATTAATTGAACTTTTCACTTCTTACTTAGCAAGTCTTTGGTATTGTGCTAGTTCAGATTGAACTTGCTGTGTTGTCTGCCGCCACACTTGGATTTGGGATTGGATACCAGCCGTTTCTTGCTGCATCTGATGGATGCGAGTTGACCAGTTGGTAGATTGGTTCATCCTGTTTCTAATGATTTCCAAGCGATTTTTGATTTTGGTACCTAGAAGTTGAGGACTCAGTAAAGACTTGATTTCTTGAGATGCCCTCGCTCCTACTTGCTGGGCTTTTTGAGGATTCTCAAAAACATACTGCATTAATGATGCTGCATGATCTACATGGGGATCTGCCCAATAATTTCCTTTAAAGTAAGGCCCATAATCTTCTGTCAGGGTTACTATGTCATATTTTACAGGAAAACTATTGCCGACATTCATAAATTCCATATTAGATGAGTAGCCAGTCGCAATTACAGGTTTGCCATAGTACATGGCTTCCGCCATCGTCAAGCCAAACCCTTCCGCCCGATGCAGGGAAACATAACAGTCGCAATTAGCAACTAAAGCATGAAGTTCTTCTCTTTTTAAATGCCCATCTATAAAGTGAACTGGCCAGCCTGCTGCTTCCGCTTTGAGTCGATCTCGCTCTTTGGGAAAAAAGCTGCCATTAGAAAATTTGAGTACCAGTAAGACATCTTCATTCGATCGAGCAAAAGCTCGTTTAAATGCCTCCAAAGTAGCAAAGGGATTTTTGCGACCTATGGTACTGTGGAAGTCAAACATGAACAGAAAAATAAATTTGTTTTTCGGTAACCCTAATGCTTCTCTGTCAAATGATGGTTCGGGAAGTTCCAGGCTGGACATCATTTTAATAACCGGCACGGGGGATACGGGCGCGATCGCCTCAGCGCAATAATTGCTATAAGTCCATATCTCGTCAAATAAAGAAAAAGCGTACAGCCACCCTGGAGGAAATATCGGCAGTTCCCAAGCCCAGAAGCCAATATTGTATCGACCTTTAAAGCATTCGCGATCGATCATGTTGAAAACAATCGGTTCCGGGAGAGTGTGAATCAGGTTAATGGGATAGGGATTTTGCTCAGAAAAACTTGTGTAGCTGTTGTCTAAATTTCGATGCCAATCTACTTTAATATCTTTGAGTGCAAAGGGAACACCAGCAGCTTCGATCGCTCTGAGAGTGGCCCTCGAACCTTCTCCCAAACCGTATTCACCGCTCAGGTGTCCGATAAAATTGACGCCGAAATTAGAATCTAGGGTTTGATTTGACATAGTAAGTTTTCTACTTAATAAACATTCAGAATAAATGCTTGACTATTCAGCTTTATTGTAGTTGAGCTTAAGAGTGTTTTGCTAACTCTTTCTGTACCTGCAATGCTGTCTGCCTCCAAGCTTGGGCTTGGTGAGCCAATAAATCTCTTTCTGTCTGAAGTTCGTGGAACCGATTTGACAACTGGGATTGGTTCAGATTTGCCCTGATAAATTCAAGGCGATTTTTAATTTTGATACCTACAGTTTGAGGGCTTAATAAAGACCTCATTTCCTTAGCTGCTATTTTTCCTACTTTCTGAGCTTCCTGAGAATTCTCAAACACATACTGCATCAGAGACGCAGCATGAGCAATATCTGGTTCTGCCCAGACACTGCCTTTCGGATAAGCCCCATAATCTTCTGTTGTTGTCACCAGTTCGTATTTAACCGGAAAACTATTGCCAACATTCATAAATTCCATATTCGATGAATAGGCTGTGGCAATTACTGGTTTGCCGTAGTACATGGCTTCCGACATTGTTAAACCAAATCCTTCAGCCCGATGCAGAGACACATAACAGTCACAACTATTAACCAAAGCATGAATCTCTGCTTTTTGCAAATGTCCGTCTATTAAATGAAGGGATGACCAACCCTCAGCTAAATCAAGTAGTTCCTGTCGCCGTTCCGGGAAAAGATGAGCATTGGCAAACTTGAGAACGAGTAAAACATCTGGATTCGATTTACCAAAAGCTTGTTTAAATGCTTCAACAGCGGCAAACGGATTTTTCCGTTCAAAGGAACTGCCAAAGTCAAACATGAATAGAAAAATAAACTTATCTTTAGGTAAGTTGAGGTTTTCTCTAGTTAATAATGGTTGTGGGAAAGCGAGGCTAACCGGAATTTTGAGTACAGGAACTCTGGAGACGGTCGCAAATGCTTCTGCACAAAAATTACTGGTAGTCCATATTTCATCAAATAAATCAAAAGCCCACTGCCATTCACTCGGAAATACTGGCAGTTCCCACAACCAAACACCTATATTGTATTTGCCTTTGAAATATTCAGAACCAATACCGGGAAAGTATCCTGCTAAAATCTGGTCTACCCAATTCGGGTTGGTTTGGATTATATTGATTGGATAGGGATTGTCGTCGGAAAACTTTTTGTAGGTGGTATCGGAGTTGGGTAGCCAGTCTATTTTCAGATCCTTAACTGCAAAGGGAATTCTGGCTGCTTCAAGAGCTCTGAGATTTCCTCTAGCGGCTTCCGCCAGCCCAAAATCACCGGTTATATGACCGGTTAAATTAACACCCAAAGAATTATTTAGTTGATGATTTAACATTCGTCTTGCTTTTTGCTGAGTAGAAATGTCTGAATATGATGGAAAAACGACTGCATCTATGAAGCCTTCTTAATGAGCAGCCCCATGTTGTGACATATTGTTCTAACTGAAGCTTTAAGTGTATTCCCGACCAGGGCGGTACGTCTATGTGACGATCGAACGGCCCGCTTCCGGCGTTGTAGTTGAGAACAATTTCGTGTCCCTCGGTTGCCAACTCTGCTGCGAGTGCGTCGATGTCCCGCCGCCGAAACAGTACAGTCTGTTGGTGGTCGATCGTCGCGTCATTAGAAAGAACGTTGAATTCGGTGGTGTGTACTGCGATTCCGCCCGGGCGCAGGCACTTAATGCTATTTTTGACAAATTGCAACCCCAGCTCGATCGAGCCGACGTGTTCAAAAGCGCAAGACGAATAGACAAAATCGAAGCCCACCAAATCCGCATCTATCTTGTTCATGTCCGCCACGCGGTACTTTACAAGTGCCGCAAAGCGATCCGGGGGGCAGATGCCGCGATCGTTAAGCGCTTCTAGCGTGGCTGCATATTGACCCGTACCCGCCCCTCCCTGCTTCGCGGCCTCCTCTGAATCTAAGTCCTTTGCCACCACGGAGCAGCCTCGCGCAGCCATTACAGCTACTAGCGGTTCCTGGCCGACACCAAAACCGAGTCCCCGCCTGCCTGGTGACATCATCCCAGTCTCTGACAAACACTGAAGGATATAAGCGTACTCCCATAGCTTGCGATGAAAGATGAGCTCGTGCGGCAGACGAGTTTCCTGACACCAATAGTAGAAGGCATCCGATCGACACTGGGCCTCGGTGGCCATTTGCGAAACGGGATGGGTGAGGCTCGGCTCTTTGTCGATCGCGATCGGCTGTGGTTTGGATGTTGTTGTTGGGGTGGTGTACTCAATCATAAAGTTAAACTCTGTTCCTTTAGCTTTAAGCAACTCCAGCCTGAGCCAGCACATTTTTTAGCGCCTCAATATTAACAAGTGTATCTTCTAAACCATCTTGCTGATAAACGAGTTGACGGAAGTAAGGACATTCAATCCCTGACCCTATTAGGTAGTGATAGTCAAGTTCTCGGTGGTAGCTAATTATCGCACCAATTTGCACCATCTTGTGAGGTGAAAAAATTTCTATAACTTTAGTTGCTGGTTGGCAGAAGACAAGGTTACTGACTGCTGAACCGTGCATCAATATTACCACTTTAGCCTTAGCCATCATTGCTACTTGTTCTGCCAATGATAGTGACTCAGCAAATACCTTTGTAAATCCCAGCTCGTTCAAAACGTTTAAAACTTCATCTTCATTAATGATTTTACGGCTATTGGCTGCACTGCGGCTGATATATATGCGATCGCCAAACTCAGATTTTGATTGCTCTGCTAAAGGCAGAAACTTATTGGCTAGAAAATCGCAAGACCATTTAATCGGCACACAGATAGTTCCTGCATAAGACGGAACTACTAATTTATTAGCTTGCACGTGGGGATACTTGTTAGTCTCTACGAGTTGATGCTCCAAAATTCCCAAGACAGCCAAAGTTTCTTTTTGAAATTGCTGATTATAGCCACTTATTAAAAACTTGTCGATAGCATCCAACCCGTACCCACTGAGCTGTAGCAATCCAATCCTCGGCAGTAAATCCAGCATCCAATGGTAATAAACGTGACCTGTATCTACAGCTAAAACCGCTACCGTGCCATCAATCTGATGCACAGGCGGTATGTTGTTTGCTGTTAAAATAGGGTGATGCTCTAGAGGAATGCCCGGACAACTAGAAAGATTGAGAATAAGCTTGTTATCTGAACTAATAACGGCTGTATGGGTATTGCTGTACAGTTCGCAATACCGCCCGTCTGGTATCGCAGCTACAAAGGTTTCCATTACATCAAATTGGCTCCAAACCAGCAGAGCAGGATGAATATCTCTATCTATTGTTTTTGGTAGAGGTGAGATACTAACTTGATGGGGAGGATGTATTTCTATATAGTTGGTTGACTCCAAATTAAAAGCAATCGCCCACGCTTGTGCTGTCGCATAAAATCCTTGAGGAGGTGTAACTAGCAGTGCTTTTTGGAAATAAACTTGTGCCTCTTCCAACTGGCCTTGTTGTTTCAAAGCAGTTCCCATATCGAAACATACTTCAGCAGCTAAATCGGGGGAGTTTGGTTTAATTGATAGTGATTTTTGATAAGCAAGTATGTCCCAACCTAAATGACCAGCAGCAAAGCGCAGTTTTCCTAAACAAGCGTAGAACTCCGCTGAATCTGGTTCATTTAGTAAAGCTTTAAAGAATCTCGCTTTTAAAGCTAGCTGTGCATCAAGTTGGTTTTGTCTGGCTAGCTCGTCTGCCAAACGGCAGTAAGCTAATGCTATGTCTGGCTTTAGCTTCAAAGCATGATGGTAAGCAGCGATCGCATCATCCCATTTACTTTGCTGTACCCAGCGAGTTCCGACCCGCCAGTAAGTTTCCGCTTCTGAAGGTGAGCCGATAGACTCCCACACCAACTTAAACTCTAATGATTGCCGAATTATGTTAAGGATTCCTCTGCGCGTGATCTTATTTTCGGGAAGTAGTTGAACATACCATCGTTGACTTTCTATATCGATATCACGGATTAAATAGGCGCGGTAAGCGGCTTGCACAAATTCTTCATCCCGCAAGTGATAATTGTTCAGTAAAAACTCTACGTTATTTAGAAGAATTTTCTCTGCTATATCAATAGTATTAAGCTGAACCTCTTCCTTCCACAAAAGAGGCTCGCTGTTCCAAGGATCGAAGGGGATTAGTTTCTGTGCTGACCAGTCGGGACGGAAGAAGAACTTGCCGGTTTCGTTGAGCATACACGCTGCAAACGAAAAACTACTATTCGAGATAGCGACAATATCGCACAGGCTCAATAAGTAAAAATCTGGATAAAACTCTGCTTCAGCCAAATCTGCACCTAAATCTTTGGCTGTCACTGGGTTGTATTCTGCAAAATCTTCGATAACTTTTTCAATTTCGTCGCTAGCAATGAATAGTACAGGTTCGTCAAGCCTTTCCCAGAGACCTCTGAGCCACTCTTTATACCATTCGCTAGGTGCTGGCAAGAAAGGTACTGTATTAAACTTGCAGTAGTCCCCGCGGCGCAGGTGCAGACCCACAACTGTTTTGCCTAGAGAACGCAAGCAAGCGATCGCACCTTGCATTTTTGTTTCAACTTCTGTCCCTGGTTTAAATAGCGATCGCACGTAGTCTTTGTCGGGAGCGTAATATTTTGTGTGGTACTGACAGTAACCCGAAAAGTCTACATTTTTGTAAATTGTTGGCGCATTGGGGATAAGAGCTTCTGCAAACCAAACAGAGAATGTTCCATCTTGAGCTCGAACTTCTCGAACTTCAGGTAATTTCTGAGAAATCGGCGGATCTTGATGACCAAATAGATATTGTCCTATCCAAGTCGGGGTTTCGTACCGGAGGTTGTGCTGTTTGGCATAGATTCTTAAAAAAGCGTACTCAAATATCTGGTTGCCAAATCGATTGATGTCAAGTGACGATATAGTCACTGCTGGCTTTTTGACATAAAAGGCATCCCCCCAAGATGGGTGAAGCGGGGTTGTTGTTGCAGCGCGAGCGAAACCGTAATTCTCCAAAAAATCGTCAAGTTGGTCAATCAACGCACAGCCTTCGTACAGTTCTTCGTAATTTACTTCTGTGTTAATTGCTTCTATGTATTTCAGTAAGTTAGTCGCTCCTTGCAAAGCCAACAGTTCTGCGCCTTGGATATCTAGGTTGATGATATTAAAATCCGCAGGTTCCAGTTCCAGTTCTTGCAGCAGAGTATCTAGAGTTTTTGATTCTACTGTTACTTGGTGAGTTTCCTCAATAGTCGGGTAAATCTCTGCATGGCGTTTTAAAGGCAAAATTGAACTGCTTTGATCCATGGAAGTGACGCGCAAGTTAACCGTGCCGTTGCGATCGCTCGCAGCACAATTAACCGCTTGCACGTTGGGGAATTCTGCAATTCTGAGCTGCAATCTTGCAAACACTTCTGGGTTAGCTTCGATATACAATACCCTTTCCACGCCCATTGCTTGGTACAATCCAGTTTCATGACCTTCGTGAGCTCCAACGTGAACAACACCGCGAGGAACGATCGAATGCTGCGTACAAAGTTGCTGTAAATCCAGCATTTGGGGTGCTTCAGCCAAAACTGTCGATCGAAAGCGTTCGTTTACTGCTAAGAAAAGGCTCCATTCATAATTTTCATAATCTGCCTGAAAAGTAGGTAAATATTCTAATCCATCTGGTTTAATCTTAAATATTGCATACCGAAAATTTTGAAAATATTCAAAAACTTGTTTGAGAGTTGTTTTCGAGTCTATATAAGTACCACCGTATTCAAATTGAATGTAATCAATTTTTCCCTGGTCCAATAAATTATTAGATCCCTCTAGTACATTTAATTCCCCACCTTCCACATCTATCTTTAAAAAATTAATGTACTTGATTGCTTGTCGCTGACAGTAATTATCTATAGTAGTTGTCAAAACATTTAGAATTTGAGGTGCTTTAACACCATATTCCTTTTCCGCCTGCAACCTGCGGTGAAATGTACTCCATTCTGGAGAGTCTTCGTAATAAGCAAATTGCTTGGATTCTTCTTGTTTTCCTGCCGCATAGTTATTGGGAATAATTTTACCATCCCCAATTCCTTCCGCTAAATTTTGTAAAAGAGTTTTGTAAATTTTAGGAACTGGTTCAAACAGGTGAATTTCTGCATTAGGAAATTGATTAAATACTTCCTCACTCCAACTGCCAACGTTGGCACCTACATCAAAAACTACTTGACCGGATGCGATGAATCTTTCGATACACAGCAATTCGCCGCTGTGCAAGGTTGTCTTGGCTGTGGCTCTAGGTTTTGCCTGTTTTTCTGGCAATGAAGGTGCTGGCTGGTGGAGCGATCGCACTTGCTCTTCCCATGCCTTTGTGCTAACTTCCTGACTGTACTGAGCCACGAGTAATTTGGCGGCTTCGGGAACAGAAACTATCACATCCTCAACTATAACGGTATACCGACTTCTTCCAGAATTCAGCAACCTGGTAACAGCATCAATAGTCGGCCACTCCTCTACACGGTGAGGACTCGGGGGCGGAGATAAAAAAAGGCGTGCATCGTCTATTAAGATAAAGTGTTCCACTTCAGAATCGTTGATAATTTGCAACTCTTCCAGCAACGGACACTCCTCAGCTTCTCCATAGGTTATTCCCCCGCTCCAGTGAGCGTCTAGCCAAAAAATACAAGGTTCCTTGAGTGTAGGTACAATAGCTGCAAGCTGCTCTTTTGAGTTTCCCAATACGAATTCTATATTTTTTAAGTGGCAGTAGTTGTTTACTACTGCGTCATATATTTCTTTAGCTGCTTCGATTGTTATCACTTTTTGAAAATACTGTGCAGCCCACAATGCCGTTGCACCGCAGTTAGTGCCAGTTTCAATAAAACCTTGCAAATTGTATGCTTCTTTTAAGGTTATTGCTAACTCGGTTGGCACTCCTCCTCTGATTAAACCCATTCTAATTACTCCTTATCTAAAATTGGCCAACAAAAATGTAACTTTGAAAGATGGCTGTGGCTCTAGCTTGTCTGCAATATTTGTCTGTATTGTGCTTGATATTGAGCTTTATTGTCTCAAACTCATGGACGATCGCCAGAAACCTCACCCAACCGAATTGCTGCAACTTCTAGTCGCCCAAGACAACCTATTTCCCAAATGGATTTTCAGAAGCATATCACAATTTCGAGTAAGTTTTGCGCGATCGCCCCCAAGGAAGTCAAGCCATCGCCTCCCACGAAAATACCAGACCTCAACCCCTCTCAGGATGTTCCCACACAACCGGCATTATAGACTAGCCATCAGTGGCAAGTCCCAGGCGATCGCACTGACAATAATTTTTACCCCAAAAATCAACTAACGAAGACCACTACAGGCGATCGACCATACAATCATTTGCCTCCCAATAGTCAAATATACAGCGGTTGCGGTGTAGGAAGGCCCGGGTTAAAAGGGGCTGCTTGCTCGATCGCAATATATCCAACCTATCTCGATTTATCAACCAACTCCCGATGTATAGGGCATCAACTGCCTGTTTGCGTCAGTCCCAAATTGTAATACTTTTGCAAAAAAGATCGTCCCATCCGGCTATTGAAAGCACTCATGCCATAAGGTGTTGGCAGAGAGTTGAACTGCTGCTGTAAAACTTCGTCTTCTTCTGTGTACTGAAATTTTCCTTCTAGTCGATCGAGCATTTCCAGTACCAAGTCATTAATCTCTTCTGGGCTGTTATCTACTACTTGAATGCCCCACGAATAAAGAAGTTTGCTGTTGAGGTTGAAAAAGAATCGAGGAGCTAGTGCTTCTTCAAAGGTGAGATAGCGATTTTCAAATTGAGACCAAGCAAGTTTGGGGATGAATAAATCCTGATTCGACGCAGGACGCCCGGAGATAGGCCAAGTGTTGGTAATGGCACTGGGAACTCCAAATACTAAGGGAAGACAGGCGAGACCTGAAGCGCTTCCGAGAAAGAAACGACAGGAAGTGCACAGAAAAACATCCATCCAATCGCTTTTTGCCTCAGTGCGAGCGTAGTCGATCGCCTGTTTCATCGGTGGTAGCGGTTTCATGGTAGGGTCGCCCATGCGGATGACCCAGCCGCCGCGCGCGACGATCGACTCGATCGCGGCGGAGTAAGTATTAATATCAGCACTGCGGTGTGTAATCAATCCTTCTGCTCGAAAGCCATCTTCTCGAACGTGGAGACAAACAAACCAGGCATTTTTAGGCACTCCCAGGTCTTGCAAACAGTTCCATCCCCGCTCATCATCAGAAGGCGATAGAGCGAGCAGGGGCGGTTTGCTCTGTGTTTGCCACTGTTTTTGAACTGTTGAGAAGGCGTAACCTAGATCTACCATCTGTCCGCTGGCAAGTTTGATGTGGTACAGAGTGTATTCCAAGCAGCGCATAGTCTTCGCTAAGGGCAGCAGGCGATCGATCAGCGAAGGGTCGGTGATAATGTGGACATAGCGTCGCCAGTAGTTGAGCAAACAGGGATTGATGACTTGTTCTGGCGGCGCTAAAAGAATTGTCTGGTATTGAGGTCGCCAGCCGAGAATACCCATCTTAATATAAATATCTATATTGATTGCTAGGTGGCCGATCGCTCCCAACCAAGGCCAGTTTGTGAAATATTCCGGCGTGATGAAGCGAATACCTAAATTGCCGAGGGGATGCTTTTCAAGCTGAGAGTTATATATGTCGTTCGCACTTTCTGTAGAGCTGAGTGATTCGTGTAATTTGCCAATATCGTAAAAATTCCAGCTCTTTTTCATGTGAGCTTCTACTAGCTTGAGGTTAGCTTCCGTCCAATTTGGTTTGAGGGCGATCGCTCTGTGGTAAATCTCAATTGCTTCTTCTAATTTACCTTGCTGTATCAGTAAGTTTCCGAGGTTGAAAAGTGCCTCTTGCTCTAAAGAGGGTTTGTTTTGTTTTTGCTGAGCCTCATCTATTTCGGCTTGCTCTATCAGTAAGTTGACGAGGTTGATATGTGCTTCTTCTAAGTCAAAATTGAGGGCGATCGCTTTTTTATAGCTTTTAATTGCTTCTATCCGTCGGTTTTGCTGTGTTAGTATTTTCCCTAATTTGCAGTGAAGTTCAGCGTTTTCTGGTGCGAGGTTAATGGCTTTACGGGTGGTGGCGATCGCAATTTCAAGCTCCCGCTGTTGTGTCAGGGTTTCTGCTAAATTGCGGTAGTCATCCTTAACTGATGGATTGAGCCCCATAGCCTGACTGTAACAATTGTCGGCTTCATTCCACCGCTGCTGTTTGACCAACAATTCCGCAGCTTGACAGTAGAAGGCGGCGGCTTCGGGGCGACGGCCCTGTTTGCATAGGGCTGCCCCTAAGCTGCTGTAAAATTTATAAAAATCTGGGGAAAGCTCAATCGCGCGGCGGTAGGAGGCGATCGCATCTTCCCACCGACAGAGTTTTGCTAAAGCTTCCCCTAAATTGTAATAAGACCAAACCGAATTAGGGTTGAGTTGAATAGCGCGATCGCAGGCAGTAACTGCTTCTTCCCAGCGGCCGAGTTTAGCCAATGTTTCCCCCAAGTTGTGGTGAGACAAATAAAAGTTGGGGTTTTGGTCGATGGCTTGGCGGTAGGAGGCGATCGCCTCCTCTAATTTACCTTCCTGTTTAAGTTTGTTGGCTGCCTGAAAATAGCTTGCTGTCATCATTTACCGAACTATCAATTTCTGTTGCTGGTAACGAACCTTTCATCAGCCCATCTAGAATACAATGACAGATGCACAAATGGGTAATTTCTGCAAATCCATAGGCCATTGTCGGCACGAAAAAGTTAATGTCTCCTAATTGGCGCAGGGGATTATCTGGTTTAAAAGCTGAAAGGGTGATGACATAGCAGCCCATTTGAGCTGCTTGACGAGCACCTGCTAAGATGTTGGCAGACTGTCCCGAACTGCTAATGGCAAATACGATATCTCCCGATTGGGCAAAAGTGGCGATCGGTTTGCTGAAAACTTGTTCGTAGCCGAAGTCGTTGCTGATGCAAGTCAGGAGAGCACCGTCATTGAAGGCGATCGCCGGAAAGCCTCCATTTCGCCAGTAATCTATCGCCTGGTGACTGGCCACGGCTGCACTGCCGCCATTGCCAATAAAAATTACTTTTTTTTGCTGTTGGCTTTGTTGAGATACCAAAGCTGCTGCTCGACTAATTGCTTCGGCAAAGGAAAGAGGCTGAGATTTTTTGTCAGTCGCTTCAAAACTTTCGCTTAAATTTGCAAGTTGGCGGAAGTAATCGGTGGCAAAGGGAAGTTGTGAGGGAAAAGTTTGCATTTAATTTGTCAGCTTTGGTATTAGTTAATGAGTCATATCAATTCCGGTTGCACCCAAGCGTGATAATCACGGAGGACACGGCAATGCCCTTGGACTACCCCGATTAATTGTAGGGACACTCCAAGAGCCCAATGGTGTCAACTTAAGCCTGAAACCCCTGAGAAATCTGGGTTTTAGGCAAAGTCTAGATCCCCCTAAATCCCCCTTAAGAAGGGGGACTTTGAGTAGACTCCTGTCCCCCCCTTCGATCGGGGGGCTAGGGGGGATCGAACCCTAATAATCAAAGAGCAGTCTGTGGCTGGGTTTGAAGTTAAGTTGACACTAATGGACACTGCCGTATCCTGACTGTAGGTTATATTAATTCCGATAGTCACGGATTTGATATCCTGCCCGATGTTAAATTTTTAGTGCTGAACTCCTGCCAAGCTGCGGTTAGTTCCTCAGAGGCGATCGCCTCCACAACTTGTGGTAGCATTCGAGGAATTTTCGGCACTAACAAAACTTGAGTCAATTCCTCAAAGGTAAATAGTTGGAAGGCTTGCCCCTCCGTTAAGGTTAATTGGCTAGTCGGTACTGTCAGCGGAATACCAAAAATATAGGTGGTGCAAGCGCGATCGGGTGCTTCCCAAGTCAGCAAGTATTTGGGTTCGGGCGGTATCCAGCAAAGTTCTTCTGCGATTTCTCGCTTCATAGCTTCGGCTGGAGTTTCCCCTTCATCAACAGTACCGCCGAACAGTCCCCAATGATTGGGAGCTATAATCTCAGGTATATTGTCTCGCAGTTGCAGTAACAGGCGATCGCCCTGATAAATAAATGCTTTTGCAACTTGCAGATTAACTCGATCGGCGGTGTTTTGAACCATAAGTTTAGGTTTTTCCCAAATACTCAAACCATGCTTTTGTGGCTTCCTGAATTGAATCTGGTGTCCAGACTGGTGCTTCTTTCCACAAGCTGATGTTTGCCAACATCTGGGCTACCCCTTCGGGGAAAGGAACTTTTGGCTCCCATCCCAAGAGAGTTTTAGCTTTGGTGATATCTCCCCAAGTGCAGTCTGGCTCCCCGGGGCGTTTTGGGATGTGGACGATGGGGCCGCCTAATAGTTCCACTAATGTTAGGACACTTTGAGGGTTGCCGGAGCCGATGTTGATAATTTCACCCGTTACATCGGATGCTGCGGCGGTGACAAAGGCTTCTACGACATCGCTGACGAAGGTGAAGTCTCTGGTTTGGGTGCCGTCTCCGACAAGGGTGAAGGGTTTTCCTGCTAATTTTTGAGCTAAGAAGACTCCGAAGACTGCGCCGTAGGCCCCTGTAGTGCGCGATCGGGGCCCATAGACGTTAAACAGTCGCAGGGAAAGGGCCGGGAGTTTGTAAACTTTGGCCCAGTGCATGACCATTTGCTCGCCTAAATACTTAGTCAAGCCGTAGGGGTGTTCGGGAGAGCAGGGATAGGTTTCGGGTGTGGGATATTGGTCTGGGATGCCGTAGCAGGTGGAGGATGCGGTGTAGACGAAGCGCTGGATTTGAGCGTGGCGGCAAGCGTCTAGCAGGCTAAAAGTGCCTTGAACGTTCGAGTGGTAGTATTGGCTGGGGTTTTCGATCGACGGTACTAAGTCGGCGAGCCCTGCTAGGTGAAATACCCAGTCAATTCCTTCGAGCGTGGAGGGGGTGATGCTGGCTGCGTCTTGCTCGATAAAGGTAAATGTGTTGTGGGTTTTGGCTGGTTCTAGGTTGGCGAGGCGGCCTACTATTAGGCTGTCGAGGCCGGTGACGGTGTGGCCGAGGGCTAAGAGGCGATCGCACAGGTGGCTGCCGATGAAACCGGCGGCACCGGTGACTAAGCAGTGTTTAGATGCAGTCAATCAGTTTCTCCTCAAATCTTGATATCATTTGACTACCTTGAATTTTATAATAAACTCATCGGTTACAAACTTTGGATCAATTCCCAATACTTGTTTCCTGCTTCTAGTTCTATGTCAAAAATTGCTTTGAGAGTCGATCGGGCTATATTCCACTGTACGTCTTCTGGGTTAACCCGATAGCGTCCCAAATATTCTGTACAGATTCGTCTCAGGGTACGGTAAATTTTAGTTTCAACAGTCGCAGGACTAAAATTGTGTGTACCGACAAAGCCCATTAGGGTATCTAGAGCAACATCAGTGGCAGAGTTCAAAACACAGAAATAAGCATACTTGAGAGTCGCTAGTTCCAAACTTTCCCCTTTGTAGCGATCGCATACCCAATCATACTTCCTTAACCACACACCATCTGTACCAATCAAAGCTCCGTAACGATCGTGATCGGGTACTAAGGGATTGGGATTGCGAAACAAAGCATGGCGAGGCACTCCCCGACCGAAGTAATCAAAATTTAGAAAAAAGAAATCCCGTGCTTGTAGATGATTGAAAATTTCGGGAAACAGAGGAACATTCTTGTAAATTTCCTCAAATAAAACTTCTACCCGCACCCCAAGTAAACTAGATGAAATCTGCCTTTGGGCTCCCTCTAAGATTTCTAATTCAGAACCTTCTGTATCAATCTTGAGAAAGTCAATATCTATTTTGCGAGAACTTGCTAAACTGTCCAGAGAGGAAGTTTTAACACGAATGACCGATTCAATTTCCCCTTCACCTGGTCTGTATCGTTTGAACCATTCTGAATCGAGATTTGGCGGATAAAAAGAGCAATATCCCCGGTGTTTGGTAATATAAAACTCTCTTTCTCCTTCTGCTTTAGCTAGCGCCAGCTCAACCACTTCAAAGCCTGGTCGAGAATTATACTGCCTCAGGCGTTCTGCCTCTTCTGGATCTGGCTCAAACGTTAGGTAAAGTAATTCTCCTGCAAAGCCTGACCAAGATGGGTGCATCCCATAACGACCACCCACATCAGCGACTATCGTCGTGCTTTCATTCGGTTTCATAAAAACACCTATTTTGAACAGTTATTGTAGCAAGCTTTACAGATTTTCGGGATATTCCCCTGTAAATGAGAGCGTCTAAAGTCAATCATTTGTTCGCTATTCCACTCCTGGGTTAACTTGCGCGCATCCCCCAGTTCGCAAACTTCAGGGTTGGCAACCATACAGCAAGGAACTATTTTCATATCTGAGGAGATATAAAGGCGATCGAAAGGCCAGGGGCAGAGTTTTTTGGGGTCGGTTATATCGTATTTTTGGTCGATGAACCAGAATGTAACTTCGACGTTGTGTTCTTTCCCAACCGCAATCAAGCGTTCTGCCATTGACAAATCGAACTGTCTGTGGATATCAACTTTTTCGCTAACTTCTCGCCACTGGTCTTGACCCCAATCATTCACGTCAAGGGACAAAGTTAAACGTTCAAAACCTAAGTCAGCAGCTAAGACTGGAAACTGTTCCAATTCCGAAAAATTATCTTGCTGAACTACTGTCCACATACGAGTGCGCTTGCGGTTAGTATCGCGACAATACTCATTCAGCAGGCGACAATTTTCTACAACTTTTTCAAAACGACCCCCTCGGCGTATTTTTTCATAAGTCTCCTTTGTGGTTCCATCAACAGAAACCTGCAACTCACAGATATCTGTATCTATTAGTCGCTTATAATTGTCTTGGAAATGCAAGATTGAAGCATTGGTGGTTGACCTGACCCATATATGTTTTGCTCTGGCATACTCAATCATTTCAAAGTAGCAATTGCCCAGCAGGGGTTCACCCATTCCTTGCAATTTGATTTCAATCAATCCGTACTGGCTATCAATCAGTGCTTTATAGTCTTCAAAAGACATATCATCGGCTCGTTTGTAACCTTCCCAATCACTGACTTGACACATGGTGCAGTGGTAGTTGCAGCGACTGACATTTTCGATATCGAGCATGACGGGTAAGTAGTCTAGCACTTCACCGCGATCGGCAGCTTGGTATTTGAGATAATTTTCTTCTCGCTGCGGAAATGTTTTGAATCCAGATTCAAGGGTGGCTTGGTATAAACTAGCGTCGCGGAATGGTCGGGGCAGTGTATTCAGTCTATCCATAATTGCTCCTGCTGATAATTCTCCATTTCATAGAACACCGATGATTATTATTCATAAATCAGTTGTGAAGCGTAAAGCTTCATCAACAATCATTCCAATGTCGTAATAGCGGTAATTTCCCATTCTACCGACAGAAAAAACATTTTCTGGCATTTCTTTCCGATAGCGATCGGCAAGTTCCTGCTGTTCTTTAATCGGATATGGGTAAAGTTTGTTGCTCGATGAAGGAATTTCTATTCCTAACAGAGTAGTAGGAGATTTGTACCCCGTAAGTTTCTTGTATTCAACCACACGAGTAAAAACTTCATCGTTAGCATAGTGCAAGAAAAAAGTGGGGTCAGGGATGACTTGTTCAACTGGCAGCACCAGTTTAATAAAGTCGCGCCCAATATACTGTAGCTCACCATACTCGAAGTCAAACAGCATATCTGGCGAAAGAGAACTTACCAAAACATCTGACTTAATCCATTCTCCCTGGACTTTTACAGATGCTTTTTGTACGTCAAAAGCTTCTATATGACAATTCATCCAAACTTTTACGCCTGGAGTATTGACACAGATATCAAAGTAGTCGTCCCAAGCACGCAGGGAGATGGGATAAGAGATAAAAAATTCAGGGCGAACTTCTTTTGTCCCTGTCCGCAACTTGACGCCTTTACCATCAAATTTGAAGTCAGTCAGTGCCGTATTCGACTCTATCTGCCACATTTTTTTGGAGTAGTTTTTAACAAACTTGTCATACAGTGTTGCGCCAACGGAATAAATCCAATATTCCTCAAAGTTTCGTGCCGTGCTTGGATCTGGCCGTTCGCGTAACTCTTGGTCAATTTTTTCTTTGTCTGGCATCAGCGGGATGTCATCGGCATGGAGTGGGTAGGAGTAAAATTGACCGTCTCTTTCCACATAGGTCAACAGGTAATGATTGAGCCGTCTTTGTGGCACTCGTTCGTGTAAAAAGTTGAATACAGATTCCTGGGATGTGAACAAGTGGCGCGGGCCGAAAGTGTAAGGATGCCCTCCATAATATAAGGTTTGACATCCACCACCAATCCGGGATGTAGATTCAATTAATGTAACTTGCCATCCTTTATTAGCTAGGATATGAGCCCAAGTACAGCCCGCAAAACCACCGCCAATAATTGTTGCTGTTTTAACCATTTTGCCCTCTTGTTTCAGTATGTTTTTATGTTTCTATGCAGGTGATTTGTCTTGAGCCTTAACGGTCAATCCTCCAAGTAAGCTATGAAAGACCTACCCCACCATCCTACTTGAATGTGTGGGGCAAAACTAAATCGACTTTTTTTCTGAAACTCTGTGAACGCTTTGGCAACTCCCTTAGCGGGGGAACCTTTGTAACCAGTAAATAGGTCATCAATATACAACAGACTACCTTCTTGCAACAAGGGTTCAATAAACTCAAAAACCGGAACTGCGGACTCGTATAGGTCACAGTCTATACAAGCTAAAGCAATTTTATGAGAGTGTGATAAAAAGCTTTCTTGTAGCTCTTGAGTAAGGCTGTCTTTATAGAATCCTTTGATGGTTTGACAGCGCTCTACATAAATGTCATGTTCTTTGATTAAATTCCAAAATTCAGCTTCGGCTGTCTTGAGAGCACCTTGTTGCCAAACTTGGTGGCTGGGCTGCGATTCGACTTCTGGGAGTCCCTCGAAACTGTCGAAAGCCAAAAAATTCATTGATTCTAGGTTATGTCTGCGGGCTTCGGTGAGAGCCATTCTAAAAGTTCTGACCCGATGGCAGCCGTATTCGTGATAGTCGCCTTCAATTTTGTTGTCTGTCAAAAAATCAAAAGCTTGCATAAAAAAAGCTAGCTTTTGAGTTTGACGGTTGGCTTGATTGTAAGCAATTTCGTCCTGACGGCTCCAATTTTCTAAGTCAGAGCCATTAGCCAGCTTGACCCACGGTTCTTGAAGTATGGGTTGGATGCGAGTGTCTTCGTAAATTTTATTCATTTTGATTCTCCTGTTGAATGTTGGCTAGATTCTTGAAAGTAAGAGCGTATCCCCTCCTCTAGAGGAGTGAAACGAAAATTCGGTACGAGGCTGGTCAGCTTCTGAGTATCGAACATTAAGTCAAATTCTCTTTCTGCTTCGGGTGGCTGATAAATCACCTCCAACTCGATGTGGAAAATTTTAGCTATTAAGTTGGCAATGTCAATTATGGCATGACTTTGACCAGTTGCTACATTTATGGTGCCGTGATATTGCAAAGGTATTAACAATGCTAGTAAGTTGCAGATGTCTTCTAAATAAACGTAATCCCGAAGATTTTGACCGCTGCCTTTTATATATACTCGCTGTTCATTTTTGATTGATGACGCTATTTTCGCGATCGCGCTTCGGTCATTTGGGGCATGACCATAAATACCTGGAATTCGCAGGATGGTTACTGGACATTTCACCTCTCCTGATGAGATTAGCATCCATTCGCAAGAATATTTGGCTAATCCGTACCAAGTGTCTGGTTCGATTTTCGATTGTTCGGCGATCGGCAGGCTGGGTTTGCTGCCATAGACATCAACGGAGCTGAAATAGATAATGGATTGAATATTCGTAAGCTTGCAATGTTTGATTAAATTATTAACTATTTTTACGTTTTCATTATAAGAGTCAAAAGAGTTTGCTACTAATCTGCTGATTCCTGCCAGACATACAATAGTATAAGGTCTGTCGTTGCTAAGGTTTCTAAACAAATTATCAACTTTTTCACTATCTAAGAAGTTACAATCTTTTGATGATAATGAGATGATATTATTATTGTCACTAGCATATTTAGTGAAGTAACCGCCAATATAGCTGTTTTTACCTATAACAATTAAATTTTGATTTTTCAACACATCTTACTCCTTTAACTTGCTTTATTTTAACTGTCTTAAAAAGTCTGTTGCTAGATTTGAAGTTTACTTTTGCCACTCTGGCTGGAGAAGATCGATCGCAGCTTTGTAGCTGTTTATGCCTTCTTCTGTCTTGCCCTGCTCTTGCAATGCGACTCCGAGACGATAGTGTGCTTCAGACGAGTTAGGATTGCTCGATATCACCTTTTGATAGCTAAAAATCGCTTCCTCCAGATTGCCAATTTTTTCCTGAGCTATTCCCATCGTTAAATATGGTTCCCACGAGCCGGAGTTAGTGATAATCGCTTGTTGATATTCAAAAATTGCCTCCTCAATTTTTCCTGATTTGACAAGTTCATTACCCGATTTTATATAATTGCTTGACAGTTTTTGATAATTTTGATATTCCTTGATTATAGGAGGTGGGGACAGGCTGTTTGAAAGGTATTGACCATCATAGGGTATCCGAAACTCTGACTCACAGAGTTTTTGTATTGCTACAAAAATCAACCGGGGTTCTTTAATTAAACTTGGTAAGGATTCAACTATAGATTGACTGTAAGGGGTAACAGGTTTGACACTTTTTACGTCCACAACTGCCAGAGACAGTAATTTATAGTCATTAGCAGCGACTAACCACTGAAAAAAAGATGGCTGATAATTATAAAATCCGTGATTGAGCGAGCCGTGAAATGGTAATCCATGAATCATAACTCCGCCCTCTCTGCACAAATTGTGAATGTTTTTAAAGCATTGATATTGATTAAAGCAATGTTCGGAACTTCCGTGATTAGTGACTAAATCAAATTGTTGTGAATAGCCATAAGTTTCAGCCAAATCTTTATTCATATCGAAGACTAAAGAGTCTAACGATTCACAAGTATCAATGCACTTGTAATTTTCAAATCCCAAGCTTTCGTATAGTGATTTGGCTGTAATTGGTTCGCCCTGATTGTGGCTAAAATCTCCGACTTCTCGAGCAATTCGAGCGGCAAAGTCGTCCCAGTTTGCAACCATAATACTCTGCTCGCCGATTTCCATCACACTTTTTAAATCAGTGAAGTAGCCCCGAGCATTCAATAAACAGTAAAAATTAAATGTTGTGATGCCAATTCCCATAATGATAACTTCTCAAATATTTTGACAATCTAGAAAGTATGTTTCTAGATTGAAGTTTACTTTTGCCACTCTGGCTGGAGAAGAGCGATCGCCCGTTGGTAGCTTTTTATGCCCTCCTCTGTCTTTCCCTGCTCTTGCAGTGCAACTCCGAGGCGATAATGTGCTTCAGCGGAATTACGGTTGTACAATATGGCTTTTCCGTAGCTATCGATCGCCTCGTCCAACTTACCGAGTTTTTGCAGAGCAACACCCATAAGTATATATCCGTTCCATGCGTATATATTAGTGATAATCGCTTGCTGGTATTCAAAAATACCCTCTTCTATCTGACCTAACTCAACAAATTGATTGCCTCTATTTAGATAATCGTTTGATAATTTTTGATAAGCTCGGTATTCACTTACTATCGTACCTGGTGAAATTGTATTCGAGAGATATTGACCATCATAAGGCACGCGAAACTCTATGTTATCGAGTTTCTGGAAAGCCACAAAAATTAATCTTTGTTCTTGAGGAAGAGTGACCAATGACTTGACAGTATAATCGCTATAGGGTGTCAAAGATGTTACATTCGCATCAGTGATCGTCATTGACAATAATTTATAATTATTAGCAGCAGCCAGCCACATAAAAAAAGATGGATGATAATTATAAAATCCGTGATTTAGCAACCCTTGAAAGGGGACACAATGAATCATTAATCCGCCTTCACTGCACAGATCGTGTATGTTGTTAAAACACTGATACTGATTGAAACAATGTTCGGAAGTGCCGTGATTAGTCACTAAATCAAATTGTTGCGAGTATCCGTAGGCTTGCTGAAAGCTTTTGTTGAGATCGAAAACCAGAGCCTCCGGCGATTCATCAGTATCTACACACTTGTACAGCTCGAATCCCAAACTTTCGTATAAAAATTTAGCTGTGATATTTTCTACGGGAGTAAGCTCCCCACCTTCTACTAAGTCGATATGAGATGCAAAATCCTCCCAACCTTTAACTGCTATTTTCTGAGAACCAAGTTCGCAAACACTTTTTAAACCATTGAAGTATCCTTGATTCTTCAGCATTGAGTAAAAATCTAATGTCGTGATGCCAATTGCCATAATGCTTACTTTCACTCCTGCTCTATTATTTACTACTTAAATACCCAATCAGTCAAAATATTGGCGATCGCAAATCGATCTGTAAAAAAATGGTCGCTCCGGTTTTTCGGGAAAAATCACCTCCTAGCTGGGATTGAGTTAGTTGAGCATTTATCTGCTTACCGGGCGGCTGCATAGTTGGCGATCGTTGCTACGGCTTGATGTTTGTCTCCCCGATCGCTCATAGCTGGCAACAGCCAAGCATACTTGCGTAAAAAAGTCCTCCCAATGCGGCTGGAGCCATAGCACTTATTACTCTCGGCAAGCACCGTGAACTGTTCCTGCAATTGTTCATCTGCTGTTGTATACTCAACTTTGTCGTCCAACCGCTCCAGCATTTCGACAACTAAATCATTAATTTCTTCTCTGGTGTTATCTACTACTGTAATACCCATATCAGAAAGCACTTGGGTACTGAACACGTGACCTACAGGAGCAGGGATTAACTCAGCAAATGTCAACAAACGCTCTTCCTTCTGAGACCAGTACAGCTTAGGAATCAAAATATTTTGACTGTACCAGGAGCGGAACGCTCCTAGAGGTACCCAATTTGTTAAAACGCACGGCACTCCAAAGATCGACGGTACAAAGCAGAGTCCTGAACTTGTGCCGATAAAAAAGCGACACTGAGCACAAAGAAACACATCCATCCAATCGCTTCTAACTTCACTGCAAGCATAGTCAATCACCTGTTTCATTGCCGGTAGGGGCTTCATTGTGCGATCGCCCACACGAATCACCCACCCACCGTGTTCGACGATCGTCTCAACAGCCAACATATATGTATCAATGTCCGCATTGCGGTATTTCTGACATTTTAGTCCCTGATGGTATCCGCCGTTGAAGCCATCCTCCCGAACGTGCAAACAAACAAACCAAGCATTTTTGGGTAAGCCTAGGGACTGCAAACAGCGCCAGCCTTGCTCGCTGTCTGAATCAGACAGCGAGAGCAAGGGAGAACGCCCTTCCAATTCCCATTGTTTTTGTACTGCTGCTCCTGCTTCAGAATAGAGCATGGTTTGTCCGTTAGATAAAGTAACAGAGTATAAGCTCTCTTCGAGATAGGGTAATGAGTCAGAGAATTCCTTGAGACTTTCTGGTTCTGAAACCATTTCTAGATAAGGACGCCAGTAGTTAAGAAAATGAGGATTAGCAATATGCTGACCAGGCTTGAGCAACAACAGCCGACGGTGAGGTGAAAGCCAGCCCAAGGCTTCCATCTTGAGATGCCAATCTATCAAAGCTATGTGGCCGATGGCGGCTGTCCAAATACTAGATAAAAATCGGACGTTCAACTGGTCAAGGTTGTGCGAGCGAGCCAAGTTTTGCTGTACTCTATTGGCTCTGCAAAGCATATTCCGCCACTGTTCGCTCTGGCCGCGCAAGCAAAATCTAGCTCCAATTATAATGTATGCTTGCAGCCAGTCTGGCTTGAGCGCGAACATCTTTTCCCAACAAGCGATCGCTTCGTCGTGACGGTTCAGTTCATCTAGGGCTATTCCTAATAGATAATGTGCTTCGGGCCAGTCTGGTTTGAGGGTCATTGCTTTCTGGTAACTTTCCAGCGCTTCGCCAAATCGACCTTCTTGCGCTAGCACACTTCCCTGTTCGTAATAAGCACTTGCCAAGTTATGGCAAGATGCGATCGCTTGTTGGTAAATATCAATTGCCTCATCTAGGCGGCCCCGCTCTTCTAATGCTTTACCCCACCGCGTCATCGCCTCTCCCAATAGTTCGGAAGACTGATGGTAGTGCGGGTTCAAATCCATTGCACGGCGGTAGGCCGCGATCGCTTGTTGAAGATATACTGATTTGATTAAGAAGATGACCAGGGACTTATATTCTGATGATTCTTGAATCTCAGCAACGATTTGTCGGCGGTCTGTGCCATTGCGGAGATAATGAAGGAAATGCTTTTTGCCTTGTTCGTCAGGCTCGCGTTTAAGATAGGTAAAATATACTTTTTCTACAAAATCTTCGTCGTTTAGCGGGCTGGTTTCTTGCAAAAAGTTTTGGCTGCTGGAGTAGAATAACGGAGTTAGATAGTCAGGACTCTTACCGGGCAGAACTAAAATTTCCGCTAATTGGCTGTAGATATCTAAAGATTCTGGTAAATTTTCTGGGTTAATTTCAAGGGCAAGTTTATAGAATGTTTCACCCAGCTTTTTGTGAAAGCCATAATAATTAGGGTTCGCAGCAATAGCAGTATGATATTCCAAAATGGCCTTGTTTACATAGCCTTTTGTATGCCAAACATCCCCGAGATTATGGTGAGACCAAGCCGATTTTGGGTTGAGGGCTACGGCGCTATCGTAATAATCCATAGCCTCGTCGAATCGGCATATTTGGGTCAAACTTTCCCCTAAATTATGGTAATATAGATAAAAATTTGGCTGGCTTTCAATAGCATTTTTGTAATGAGCTATCGCTGCTTCTAATTTCCCCTCCTGCTTGAGCTTATTGGCGATTTGAAAACTATTACTTGTTCTTTGTTGAATTTCTTCATTCATAATTACACCTTTATTTATCAAAATTTTTGTTCTGAGTTATGCTTGCCATCCAAATCTGTCCAACAGGCGATCGGGCATCAAAGAAGAAGCCTTCTCTATCTGTTCGGGTGCGAACACTTCCCGCCATTCGTCAGTCCGTCCTTTTCGATAGTGCGTACCTTCCAGAAATTTGGGCGGTTCGGGAAAAGTAAACTTGGTGGTTTCTATCTCGTAAAAATTCAGTATTGACTCAAATAAAGCCTTGGGATTTGTTACTAGCTCTTCCTGTTGCGTAAACAGTATTTTGGGATAAAAGGATGGATTTTCTTCGGCATCCAACCACCCTTCTATCCATTTAATTGCCTTCGGCAAGAATCCGCTTTCTATTTCATGATTTATTTGCTCGGTAATTGACCTCGAAAAATAATCTTGCGGACAAGATTTTAATTTAAAAAATAATTCTTCCTGAGTAGGCGCGTCCCTAGATTGTTGAGTTCTGTTGAGATGATCTACCCAAGATACTAGGGCTTGCCGCGGATCGCGAACATTCACCAACAGTCTGTCTACAATCCGCAGTGTTGTAAACTGATTCCACTCGTGAGGATTGGTATGAACAGTAATTACACACGATACTGGCTTGGTATATATTTCTGGCGATTTTATTTGCCAATAATAATCTAATAAACCTATGGGTACACACGCTACTAAGTCGGTCGGCGAGCCTGGTATATTTAACCCGTTTTGCAAGGCTTGGGCAATGTAGACTGTTCCTGATTTCGGTAAAGCGCACAGACAGATAGTCCCGATCTCGCCCCGATCGCGGGCTGCGGCAAACTTAATTTTATTTGAATGATAGTAACGGCGCAGCGCTTCATCGTGCTGGCCCCGCATGAGCGATAGATTGGCCAGTTGGAAGTGACCTTCTACAGAGTTTGGGTTAATTTCAACGACTCGCTGGCAGCAGTAAGTTGCTTTGTCAAGCTGGTTATTAATTCGCAGTGACGGCACTAACTCGAGCAGCACTTCTGCTAAATCCGGTTGAATTTCAGCAGCTTGCTCGTAGCTTTCAATAGCTAAATCGAATTGACTTAGCTGAAATCTGACATTTCCCAAGTTGTAGTAAGCTGCTGCTAATTTGGGATTAATGGCGATCGCTTGTTGGAAAACTTCTGTGGCCTCCACAAGTTTACGCTGTTCGATCAGCAATTTACCTAAATCGTTATAAGCTTCATAAAAATTCGGATTGAGCTTGGTGACGCGCAGATATGCTTCTATTGCTTGCTCTGGCTGATTCTGCGTAACGTAGAGATTGCCTAACTGCCACCAGATTTCTGAATTTTCCGGTTCTAGTTGTAGCAGATTTTCGTAGGCTTTTAGATCGTCTGGATTTAGTTTTATTAAGCGCCGGTAGGCTGCTATTGCTGGCTCTGGCTGATTCTGTGTAACGTAGAGATTGCCTAACTGCCACCAGATTTGGGAGT
>NZ_JAUBOJ010000001.1:27574-78212 GCF_036700185.1 Microcoleus sp. BM001215392
GCTGATTCTGTGTAACGTAGAGATTGCCTAACTGCCACCAGATTTGGGAGTTTTCCGGTTCTAGTTGTAGCAGATTTTCATAGGCTTTTACGCAGTCTGGATTCTCTTCTATCGCGCGCCTATAGGCTGATATTGCTGGCTCTGGCTGATTCTGCCTAACGTAGAGATTGCCTAACTGCCACCATATTTCTGAGTTTTCTGGCTCTATTTGTAGCAGCTTTTCGCAGGCTTTTAGGTCGTCTGGATTGAGTTTTATTAAGTGCAGATAAGCTACTCTTGCTTGCTCTGGCTGATTTTGTGCAACGTAGAGATTGGCTAACTGCCACCCGATTTGGGAGTTTTCTGGATCGAGTTGCAGGAGCTTTTCGCAGGCTTTTATGTCATCAGGATTGAGTTTTATTACTTGCTGATAGGCGGCTCTTGCTTTTTCAGGATGCTTTTGTTTTAGGTGGAGATTGCCTAACTGCCACCAAAGTTGCCAGTTATCGGGTTGGAGTTGTAGCAGGCTTTGGTAGACTTCTACAGCATCATTATTGATTTGAATAGCGCGATCGTAAGCGGCTATTGCTGCTTCTGGCTGATTGCGTTGCAGATATAAATTGCCTAACTGGTAGAAGAATTCCCAGTGCTCTGGTTGAAGAATTTCAGAGGCATCTGGTTTCAACTCCTTCGCCTTTTGATAACAGGCGATCGCCTCTTCCCATCGCTCTAATCTAACTAATGCTTCTGCTTGCTTGTAATAAGACCAAGCTGAGTTGGGTTTTTTTTCTATGGCGCGACTGTAAGACTGAACTGCTTCCTCCCAGCGATTAACTTTAGCCAGAGCTTCCCCCAAGTTGTGGTGAGACAAATAAAAATCGGGGTTAAGCTCAATGGCTTGGTAATAATGGGCGATCGCGTCCTCTAATTTTCCTTCATGGTTCAGTTTGTTGGCTAATTGAAAATAGTTTACAGTCATTTCTTTGTTTACACTCCTAGATTACCAAACCTCAATTCATCAGCTATTTATTATCTCGCTGGCCATCCAAATTTATCCAGAAGTCGCTTGGGAATCATGCTGGATGCTTTGTCAGCTTGTTCGGCAGTAAACACTTCCCGCCATTCGTCTATTTTTCCTTTTCTGTAGTTACTGTTAGTTTTAAATTTAGGACTATCTGGAAATGTAAATTTAGATTTTTCTATTTCATAAAAATCTAAAAGTGATTCAAAAAAATGCTGTGGCTTTGTCGCCAAATCCTCATAGGTCGTAAATAACATTTTAGGATGAAACGACAAAGACTCTTCCGCATCCAGCCAACCTTCTATCCATTTAATTGCATAAGGAAAATAGGAATTT
The DNA here is from genome assembly GCF_036700185.1 of Microcoleus sp. BM001215392. NCBI lineage: Bacteria > Bacillati > Cyanobacteriota > Cyanophyceae > Oscillatoriales > Microcoleaceae > Microcoleus > Microcoleus sp. BM001215392. Next base: position 28,911 of record NZ_JAUBOJ010000001.1, read on the forward strand.
TGTATTTGATAACTAATTTGTTCAGATAGAGACATCAAATAATAGTCTTCACAATAATTGAAAAAACGAAACAGTTCTAATTGATCGGTATAGTCAATATTTTTAGCTCTATTTGTGTGATGTACCCAAGACAACAAGGATTGACGAGGGTCACGTACATTAACCACTAATCGATCTACCAATAAACTGATTGCAAATTTATTCCACTCATGAGGATTTGGATGTTCTACTATTATGCCAGTTAGTGAAGTTTTGTATATTTGCGAACCTCGAATTACTAAGTTATAATTAAACGTACTATTTGGTTCTATGTCAATAATTTTTTTTAAACTAGGTAAATTTAAGCCTTTTTGTAAGGAGTCGCGAATATATACAGTCCCTGATTTTGGTAAGCTACATATACAAATTGTCCCGACCTCTCCTTTATTTCGTGCTTCAGCAAACTTAAATTTATTCAATTGATAATAGCTCAGCATCGCCTCTTCCCGCTTGCCGTGAATTAGAAGTGTATTGCCGATTTGCAAGGGAGCCTCTCCAGAATTAGGTTGGATTTCCTGAACTCGTTGATAGCAATGAATTGCTTTTTGTTGCTGGTTATTGCGTTGCAGTATCAGCGCTAGTTTAAAAAGTGCTTCTACAAAATCTGGTTTAATTTCAATAGCTCGCTCATAACTCTGAATGGCTAGATCGAATTGCTCCTGCTGGGCAAGCACACGACCTAAGTTATAGTGAGCTTCTGCTAAGTGAGGATGAATAGCTCTTGCCTGCTCATACATCTGAATTGCTTGAGGGAGTTCCCCCTCTTTTAGCAGCAATTCTCCTAAGTCCTTGTAAGATTCATAAAAATTAGGGTTAAGCACTATTGTACGGCGGTAAGCTCCCATAGCTTCTTGCCTGCGCTCGTGTTTCGCTAAAGCTTTGCCTAACTTTTGCCAACTTTCCCAATTGTCTGGGTCGATTTCGACCATATTTTGATAGACTTCTAATAAATTTGGTTGCAATTGAATAACTCGCTCATAAGCCTCTTTTGCTGCTTCTAATCGATTTTCTTTAGCTAAAACCTTGCCGAGCTGCCACCACATTTCCCAATTATTAGAATCGATTTCCAGTAATTTTTGATAAGCTTCTATGCACTCGGGGTTTATTGCTATGACTCGGCGATAAGCATCTGCTGCATTTCCGGGCTGATTTTTGTTAGCTAATACCTTTCCTAATTTTTGCCATATTTCCCAGTTTTCTGGCTGGATTTTTAGCAAACCTTTGTAAGCTAACACTTCATCGGGATTTAACTCAATAATGCTGCGGTAAGTTGCTGAGGCTTCTTCCAGTAGATTTTCTTGGACTTGGAGATTTCCTAATTTTTGCCAGATGTCGCAATTTTTTGGTTGAATTTCTAGCAGATTTTGATAAACTTCTACTAGGTTTGGCTTAAGTTTAATAACCCGTTCGTAAGCATTGACTGCTTCTTGCCTTCGATTTTGCTTGACCAAATATTTACCTAACTCCCACCAAATTTTCCAGTTAGTGCTGTCAATTTCCAGTAAATTTTGATAAGCTTCTATGCACTCGGGATTTATCTCTATGACTCGGCGATAAGCCTCTGCTGCATTTCCCTGCTGATTTTGCTTGACTAATGCCTTTCCTAGCTGCAACCAGATTTGCCAGTTGTGCGGCTGAATTTTTAGCAAGTTTTGGTAGGCTGACACTTCACCGGGATTTAACTCAAGAATGCGGTTGTAGGTTGCGGCTGCTTGTTCCAGTTGATTTTCTTGGATTTGGAGAGTTCCTAACTTTTGCCAGATTTCCAAGTTACCCGATTTAATTTCGAGAAGCTTTTGATAAGCTTCTATGAAGTTTGGCTTGATTGCAATCACCTGCTCGTAAGCCTTTAGTGCTTCTTCTGAGCAACTTTGATTTATAAAAACGTTGCCTAACTGCCACCAAATTTGCCAATTGTTGCTGTCGATTTCGAGTAAGCTTTGATAAGCTTCTCTGCACTCGGGATTTATCTCAATGACTCGGCGATAAGCTGCTGCTGCCTTTTCGGGCTGATTTTCTTTAGTTAAAACCTTGCCTAACTGCCACCAAATTTCCCAGTTGTTGCTGTCGATTTCGAGTAAGCTTTGATAAGCTTCTCTGCACTCGGGATTTATCTCTATGACTCGGCGATAAGCTGCTGCTGCCTTTTCGGGCTGATTTTTTTTAGCTAAAACCTTGCCGAGCTGCAACCAGATTTCCCAGTTTTCAGACTCAAGAAAAACCAAATTTTGATATCCTTCAACTGAGTCGGGATTTAGTTGAATGACATTGTAGTAACCGACTCTAGCTGAATCGCTTTCGCCGCGTTTGGCGTGCAGGTTTCCTAGCTGCAACCACAATTCCCAATTATCCGGTTGAAGGGGGCGCAGATGTTGGTAGGCTGCTAAGCAATCGGGATTGATTTGAATTACTCTTTGATAAGCGTCACTAGCTTCTTTGATCCTATTTTGTTGTAACAAAATATTGGCTAGTTGCAAGCAAGCTTCCCAGTTGTCGGGTTGAATTTGCAGCAAATTTTGATAAGCTGCTACTGACTCAGGATTTAGCTCGATCGCCCGCTGATACATCCCGATCGCCCGATCCAAATCTACCTGACTTCTGTGCCGCAGCGCCTCTCCCAAACTAGATTGAATCTCTACTTCATCAGGAGCCAGCTCGATCGCCCTTTGATAACAAACGATCGCCTCATCTAACCGCCCCAATTTAGTTAGAGCTTCCCCTTGATTGTAATATATCCAAGCCGACGAACTAGGGTTAAGCTCGATCGCCCGACTGTAAGCATTAACCGCCTCATCCCAGCGGCCAACTTTAAGCAAAACATCTCCCAAATTTGGGTAACACCAATAAAAATTGGGGTTTTCCTCAATAGCAGAGTAATAAGAAGCGATCGCCTCTTCCAATCTTCCTTCCTGCTTTAGTTTGTTGGCCGCATCAAAATAGCTTACAGTCATTGCTTCTCTCCGGCTTCCCTGAACCGTTGTTAATAATACAGTGATTTGATACTAAGGTTTATGAATATATTCTAAAGACTGCTGCTCAATCTCCTCCCAAAATTCTTCCACCCATTTGATCGCACCCGCAACTCCATCGTGCAAAGAAATCTCTGACTTCCATCCGAGTTCAGTCCGAGCTTTAGTAGAATCTATCACATAGGCAGCATCCTGCCCCAATCGTTCGGCAACCGTCTCCGTTGACTCAGCAAACGAGCGATTCATGGTATCGCAAATAGTTTGAACTACTTCGCGCACAGCATAACCTCGATCGGGCGACAAATGATAAATTTCCCCAACCCGCCCTTTTTCCATCACCGCTAATTCTCCCCTAGAAACATCGCGGATATGGATGTAAGACTTGACTGCGTGTCCGCCACCGTGCAACTGAATTGTTTTACCCAGCTTTAGGTAAATTGCCGATCGCGGAATAATTTTGAAGAGCTGCTGGTAAGCTCCATAAACATTTGTAGCACGAACCGTCACCAAAGGAAACTGAAAATTTTTATAATAAGTAGACAGCAGCATATCCGCCGCCGCTTTAGAAGCAGCATAAGGCGTAGAAGGATTCATCGGAGATAATTCGGTCACGTTTCCTTCACAAGTGCCGTACACTTCGGGAGAGGAAATGTGAACGTAACGCTGCAAGTATTTCCGGTCTTTTAAGTGGTTGATTAATTGAGCTAATGCTACAGTATTTGTTTGAAACCAGTGATCGGGATGCACCCAACTCGGAGCAACCTCACTTTGAGCCGCAAAATTAACAATATACTCCGGTGCAAACTCGTCAAGCACCTGTAAAATCTGCGGCATATCCCCGTTAAAGTCCAATTGATGAAACTTAAAATTCTGGTTTGTATGGCGCAGATACGGTAAAAAAAGTTGCCCTTTCTCGGGAGAACGGCTGATGCCCACAACTTCATTTTCACCGTCTTCGAGAAGCAAGTCAACGAAATCGCTTCCTGAAAAAGAATTGCTCCCAAGCACTGCTATTTTGCGCGGACTCATTAATAATTTCCCCTGTTATTCGCTGTATTTTTGATAATCTGACCGACTGAATTATACCTGTTACTCAAAGTATATAAAAGAACTATCTCCCGTATACCCGCAGCGATCGAACCACCACTGCCACTCATCAGGCGTATAGAAACTTTCACAAGTAAGCTGCCAGTAAAGCAGATTCGCTTTTTCGGCTTCGTTCCTATAGGACTCTACCACAATATATTTGTTCCCCTTGCCTACTCTTTCAATTTCCCGCAGAGCTTGCTCAAGCTCAAAACAATACAAATTGTGCAAAGTATTGATAGAAATCACTAAATCAAAGCTGTTGTCTGCAAATGGAAGTTCCGTCGCGCTGCACGCTTTCAAAAACGGGCGCACTTCTTCTGGGGCGTGAGCAATCCCGTATTCTGAAATATCTATACCGCAAACTTCGACTTCCGGTAAAGCTTGCGTGAAGTCGTAGAGTAAAAACGCCTTGCCGCAACCCACATCTAAAATCCGATCGCCCGGTTTCAAATTGTAGTGCTCAACTATCGCATCCGCAACCGCCCGCCAGCGACCATCATATTTATAACCACCGTAGCCAACTTTGCGATCGCCATCCCAATAATCACGATCAAATTTTTTAGCAAGCTTAGCCGCTTCCGCCTTGGGAAATTCATTCACGCGCCCCAAATAATCGCGCTGAGTTTTTTTGTGAACCGCTGATAGGAAGTCAATATAAGCCATTTAAAATTCCCTGTTTTGTTTCAGGTCTTGCAGGGCGCAACGCGCTTTTTGTAATTGTACAGCTTTGCGTACTTCCCGATCGGCAACTTGCCCCGCAAAACTTCGCCTTTGGCCGGCCACTGGCAAAAAGTCATTCAGCAGAATACAACACCATTTGACTCGATAAACAGGCAATAAAATCGCCATACGCTGTTGGTGTTGTTCGGGTTCTGACAACTGAGAAACAACAGTTTCCACAAACTTGGAATAGTAATTCAAAGGGACAGGAACCGCCGGTTGGCAAAAAAAGTCTGAAACCATTTTACCAGGATCGTCCCACCCTGCATACTCAAAATCGAGAAAGCGTAATTGCCCAGAATCGCTCAAAATCGCGTTATGAAATCCAAAATCCGATGGAGACAAACACCGGTCTAAAAGTGCGATTTCTGCTTCTAACTTTAGATTCCACTGACTTGCTTGTTCGATTGCGCGCGATCGCACTTCTCTCCAAACTTCAAACAACTCGCTGTGAATAAAGTCTACAGCAGCGCGATCGCTCTCGGAAGATGCTTCGACTGTTTGCAACCTGACAAGGCGACGTTCAACACATTGCAGATGTTCTTCAAGAGTAAAACAAGATTCCGATGCTTGAGGCAGAATTTGAGCTTCGGTAAGTTGCTTGTAACGGTTTATTTCCCGATAGAAATTCAGCGCTTGTTCAACGGTTTCTGCGGTGACATCCTGCGGTTCGATGGGCCTTCCCCGGACAAACTCATATAAACCTAAACCTTTTTGGCGATCGCACGCCAGCGGTTGAGGTAAAGCCCGCACTTTATTGTCCCAAGCAAACTGCGAAAATGCAAATTCAGTGCCCAAGCGGTCTCTGCGATCGCCTGGATGTTGAAAATAAACCTTCAACAAAAAACTTGAACCATCCGCAGCCACGCGGAAAACCCGGTTATTCCCGCCACCTGTCAGCGGATGAATTTCCACCTCACCACCCAATCCCACCACCGCCATCAACTCAACGGCTGCTTGCTGAAGCTGTTCTAAACTCAGGGAAACCGCTTCAGTCATCATAAAATTAAAGCCTCAATGGACGGCCAAGAGGTGGTGTGACGAAACGGATGTCCGGTGAGATGGTGGTTTTGGGGGTCAAACAGGATGCGATCGACTCCGGCGGGAAACCCCGACTCTCCCAAAAATTCGGGCAAGTCATCGATAAAATGGGTACACTGCTGCTTGGCAATGCGTTCTAGCTTTTCCTGCTTGGTAAGTTCAAAGTACACTTGGTCTGGGGATAAATTAATGCGATCGCGATCGTAAAACCCTTGACTTTGCAACCATCCCTGTGCTGCTGCGTGCAAATCGTATTTGGGGCCCAAATAAGGGTAGCGCGTCTTGTGGCTGACAATGCAGACATTGACTCCATCCCGAACGCAACGGGTAAAAAATTCCAGTACGCCTGGAAACGGGTCAGCTTCTTTCATGCGATCGCCATAAACGTAACCCTGCATCTGAGTCCAAGCATCTTCCTTCCCGCACTGGCGCAAATAATCCCGCACTTGGCCTTTACTGACAGGAACTTCTGGGGGAATTAACCCTTGTTCCAGGGCCACTCGGTGGAACAAGCCGTCATAACAGACGATCGTGTTGTCGAAATCAACTCCAATTAACATTTCTCACTCCACACTCATAGCTTGTTGAAAAAAATTGTTGACTTTTGGGTTTTCTGACTTTTGATAATAACCGCCCATTGGTGTATGAGGTAAAGTTAAGGCAACCTGGATCGTGGTCTCAAAATCTTCGATATCGCTGCGATCTTGCAGTACCATTTCTTCCAAACCTGCGCGCAACTGGCATCTGGCCCCTAAAATGCGATCGTATATTTCCCATCGCGACTTGGTTTTCTGCGGCAACAGAAACAAGCTAAATAGTATGATACCTTCTAGCTGCGGCAGTTCTGCCAAAACATCCGACAGCATCATATAACATCCGGGCATCGCATATTCAGTTGCACTGAGTTTATAATCTAAATTATGCCGTGTCGCGTAGTCGCGAACCACCAAGTTTTGCACGCGATGCGGGTAATTCAATCCCCGTACTGGACGGCTAGTAATGTAACCGCGATAACCTGATTGCTCACTCATCAAACCCCCCAGGCATTGTAAATTTCATCCCGATTTTCGAGGCAGCACGCACGGCGATCGGGGCGAAATATTCCCCCAGACGTTTATCGGAGTATGGTGTAAATAAACCTTTAAATCGAATATTCATAGACCATCTAGTTGTAGATTCTTGGTTGATGCGATTGCCGTGCATGACAGTAGGAGTAAATAGAAGGACATTGCCGTAGGGAACTTCCAACCATTCTAGTTCTGGCTCGATCGCCTGATAAAGACTTTCGGTTCCTGCCCCGGCAAATTCCTGTACTCTTTCCCGCCATTTAGCATCCGCCTCTGGGGGTAAAATAAACATACTTTTGGTTTGATAGCAATCTACTAACGGAATCCACAATACTACTTCAAAGGGGGAACATTCGGAACCCCAACTATCAGAATGCAGGGGTAATAAAGAACTGTTGTCATCGGGAATTTGAATGCTTAAACCGATATTGCGCTGCATCACCAGTTCGTTGCCGACAAGGGCTTCTACTAGGGAACGAGCGCAGGAAAAATATGCTTCCCGAAACCAAGATTCTGCCATTAAACCTGATAGGATATGCAGCCGAAAAGAGTTGAGTTTTTTGACTGGTACTAGAGAGGCAATTTCATCTAAAAATTCTCCGGTATCGGTCGGATATGGCACTCCTAAAAAATTAGTTGCTAAATCTACTGTTTTGTTTCGGATGCGCTCCAGGCCAGATAGATTTTCGCAGGGCTGGATGATATAGCCATTTTGAATGAAAGCAGCACTTAAGTCTGTTTCTTTTTTTTCTAGGAAGTCCATATCTTTCGATCCTGTGTTTTTTTAGGCTTTCACCGGCTTCGGGGCGATCGCCCGATACATCTGCAAGGTTTTGTCGGCGATCGCCTCTGGGGTGAGGCCAAAATACTCCCGAGCATAGTCTTGTTCTCCCGCTGCGTGCAGGAACTTGTCTGCAACTCCAATTCGCAACAAACGAGCTTTTTGATGGTCGCGATCGCTCAACCACTCAGCCACAGCGCCTCCTAGTCCGCCGATGATACTGTGTTCTTCCACCGTCGCCACTACCCAAAACTGCGAAAAAACCCGATCGAGCAATTCTCGATCCAAAGGCTTAACAGTGTGGAAACTGACAACTTGGGCGGAAACTCCCTGTTTTTTAAGCTCGTCTGCTGCTTCCAACACATTCGGTAGCAGATTGCCGGTACTCAGCAAGCAAACGTCACTTCCGGGGCGCATCACGATTGCTTTGCCGATTTCAAAATCAGGCATCCCATCATGAACCAGCGGCTCACCTTTTTTGCCCATGCGAATATAAGCCGGGCCATCCTGTTGCAAACAAGCTCGCATAGCGGCCCGCACTTCCCAAGCGTCACCAGGACAAATCACCGTCATGTTTGGCAGCATTCGCAGCAAAGCAATATCTTCACAAGAATGGTGAGTAGCGCCGTTTCCGGCATAGGACAAACCCGCCCCAACTCCCACAACAATCACTGGAACATTGTGATAGCAAACATCAACTCGAATTTGTTCAAAACAGCGAGTAGTTGTAAACGGCGTAATCGTATAAGTAATCGGTCTCAGCCCGCACATTGCCATACCAGCCGCCACGCTCATCATGTTCGCTTCGGCAACTCCACAGTTATAAAAGCGATCGGGAAAACGAGCTTTATATTTATCAAAAAGTCGGTTACCAATATCGCCAGATAGCAAAACAACCCGATCGTCTTCCGACGCGATTTCGCTCAGTTCCCCAGCAAATTCATTTCTCATCTAGCAATCCTCTCATTATTTGCAAACTCTCTCTCTGCTCTGACTCTGCGCCCTCTGCGGCCTCTGTGGTTCAATCAAAATCTGAGGAAAATTGCTATACAAGCTGAAGTTCCACTTTAGCTTTTTCAACTTCTTCAGCAGTCGGAACGCGGTAGTGCCAATTGTTGTCATCTTCCATAAAAGAAACGCCTTTTCCTTTCACAGTATGGGCAACAATCGCAATCGGTTTACCGCTACCATCAGGCACGTTACGCAAAGTATCAACCAATGCTTTCATATCGTGACCGTCTAATTCATAGGTACTCCATCCGAAAGCTTCCCATTTTTGTTTGAGAGGATGAAGAGCCATGATTTCGTTGCTCCGACCAGTAGCTTGCCACTTATTGTAATCAACGATCGCCACTAAATTATCTAATTTTTGAGCGGGAGCAAACATCGCCGCTTCCCAAACAGAACCTTCATTGCATTCGCCGTCACTCATGGTGACAAACACGCGATAAGAGCGTTTCTGAATGCGGCCGGCTAAGGCCATTCCTATCCCTACAGACAACCCGTGTCCGAGGGAACCCGTTGCTAATTCTACCCCCGGTACGCATTTGACGCTGGGGTGTTCTGGCAAGTTGCTACCGTCTTGGGCATAGGTATCGAGTAATTCTTGCGGAAAAAATCCCGCTTCTGCGAGGGTGGCGTACAGTGTTGTCGCTGCGTGTCCTTTACTGAGGATGAACCGATCGCGATCGGGATTTTCGGCATCCTGGGAATCGATTTTCAAACTTCCCCAGTAAGCTGCTACTAAAATATCGGTACAGGATAGGGAAGAACCTAAATGGGCTGTGCGAGCTTTGTGGGACAGTTCTACAATTTTGCCCCGAATTTTTCGGGCTTTGGCTTCAAGTTCGGGAATATTCATTTTTATTTTAAACTCAATCCTTGCATCGTCTTAATATTGTAATAAAGGCTATCCGTCATCGGATTCGGAATCAAATCAGCATTAAAAGCCTTCACCAAATCCTGCACGGCATCTTCAATTGTGTGCTGCGGCACAAACCCAAGTTCCTTCTTAATCTTCTCCGATGAAATGTGATAAGAGCGGTTGTCATTGGTCGGCGTGCTGACAATCTCTACTTGTTTTCCTACCACATTTCGCACCATTTGGGCAATTTGCATCACCGTATGATTTTCATAACCCGCGTTAAAAATCTTGCCATCGATCGCCTCATCAGGCAATTCGAGGGACTTGATATAAAGGTCTGTCATATCTTCAATGTGAATATTTGGCCGCTTCTGTTCGCCGCCAAATACCGTAATTTTACCATTATTGACAGCGTGGTTAGTGAGAATATTCACTGTCAAATCCAGCCGCAAACGAGGGGAATAACCGCAGACGGTTGCCGGCCGCAAAATCAAGGTAACAAACCCCGGTTCGCGGTTTGCCAGCAACACGTCCTCGCACATTGCTTTATATTTGGAATAATCTGTTAACGGTTGCAGCGGCAGTTCTTCGCTCACATTTTCGGTTTCTTTGATGCCGTACACGCTGGAAGAAGAAGCATAAATAAACCGTTTGACTCCACTGTTTTTTGCAACATCTACTAAGTCAACAAAAGCATCGTAGTTGATCGATTTACCGAGGTCTGGATCTAATTCAAAACTCGGATCGTTGGAAATGCAAGCTAAATGGATAACAGCATCGCATCCGGGTATAATTTTTTCGAGCAGCGGGCGATCGCGAATATCTCCCTTAATCTCTTCCAAACCGGGATGGCCTTTGACGGAGGATAGAACATCTTCTCCATAAATGTACAAATCCACAACCTTAACTCGATATCCAGCTTGCAGGAGTTTAGGGACTAGAACAGCCCCCACATAACCCGCTCCGCCTGTGACTAAAACTTGTTGCATTTGATTCACCCTCAATTACTCAATTACTTTGACCTTGGTAGTCCTGGACGCATTGGGGCCGAGAAACCGGGTTTTTTCACAGCAATACTTTGTTGGAGCATCGCAGATTCGGTAAAAAACCCGGTTTCTGACCACCCGTGGGGGTGAATAAACCCTTGACTGGCTTTCTTCCAGATGTCTAATATTAATTATCCCACTCAACGTGTTACGTTAAACTTTTTTGGCGGCGGATAATCACTCTCATTTTAGATTAAATTAATAATTTCTGGCATTGACGAAACTACCGTTATTTGCTCGGAAAATGGAGATTTAGACAATTCTTGCTGTTCCTGTATTCCATAGCCAGTTTGAACCAGAAAGGCTTTCATCCCTAACTGCAAACCAGGCTCTAAATCCCTGAGTCTATCCCCGATCGCCCAGCACCGACTAGGGTCTAAATTACGATCGGCGATCGCTTGAAGAAACATCCCCGGCTTTGGCTTGCGACACTCACAAACGCAACTATACTGGATAACTTGACCTTTCGGGTGGTGGGGACAAAAATAAAAATCGGCGATCGCCCCTGAAGCAGCTTCAGCATCCCGCCGCATTCGATCGTTAACCGCCTCCACTGCATCGCTCTTAAAATAACCCCTAGCTACACCAGATTGATTTGTCAGCACCAGCACTTTAATTTCGAGGTTGTTCAAAATTTTTAGCGCCGCCAACACCCCTGGAATCCATTCTATTTGGTCAGGACTGCTGAGAAAGTGACAATCTTGGATGAGAGTGCCATCGCGATCGCATAAAATAGCTTCCGGCTTCAGTAAATTACCCATCATCCTAAAACTTCAACAGCGTGGTGGCAAATTTCAACAAGCGGGCTTTTTCCACCGGTTCAGCATTACCCAAAACATTAGCTGCCATCGAGCCTGCCAAATTTCCTAGCAGCGAGCCTACAGCTAAAGGTAATTCCAACTTAGCACTCAAACTCGCCAGAGCAAAATACGCATCTCCCGCCCCAATTGTATCCTTAACTGCCAGCGTCATCGCCGGACTCAAATCTTCTTCTCCCTTAGCATTAATTCCCAGGGAACCAGACGAACCCAAAGTCAGCCAACCTTGCTGAGCGCCTAGATGTTCGTGCAAGCGCTTCAATAGATGAGAGTGGTCTCCGTGACGGCTGGAAAAAGCGAGCCGGAGTTCTTGTAAGTCCAAACAAAACGTATCAGTCCGCTGGTACTTAGTAATCAAATTGTAGCCATGATTAGCACTATTAGTTTGACAGTTTAAAGCTAAAAAGGGAGCTTTATTTTGCACCAGTTCCATCAGCGCCGTGTCTAACAATCCGTGACCGTAATCCGCTACAACTACAATGTCGTAATCCGCAATTGTTTTCTGCAAGCGGTCTAACAATTTTTGGCGTTGGACTGGAGAAGGTTGCTCTTCTTCTAAATAGTTAATAGAAAAGAGTTTGGTATAATCTTCTCTCATCCCTTGCCGTTCAATGTAACGGCGCTTGACTACTGTTGGCGAACCGTCTTCATATTGCAAATCCAGCCTGATCCCGCCATTAATGTTATTCAAAATCAAGCTGTGAATATCTGGCTCGTTCCCTACCACCCCTGCCACTGTCACGGAGTCTACAAAACTGGCAATGTGGCGGGCAATCGCTAAAGAACCCCCTAAATGCTGTTCTTTTTTCACAAAGCGAGTCGAAATGACTCTCCCTTTCGATGTCAATCCCTGCACCGTACAGTGAAAGAATTCGTCAATAATTACATCGCCTAAAACTAAAACTTTTAGCTTCTGCATAGCATCAACGCCCTTTCTAATTTCCTCAAAAGGGTATTGCTGGCTTAACTGACTGGCATAGCTTTTTACCTGCGGCGGCAAAACATCCATGTAGTTGTTTAGCAGCTTCGTTGAGCTAAAAACAATCTCGCCGGTATAGGCAATTTCACCGCCGTAGGCTTTGACTCGATCGGCTTCCCGGTCAATATTTTGGGTGACATCTTTACTGGGATCGGAATACTCGTGACCTTTGCAGTAAAAAGCTGGCTGCACGCGATCGATCACCTCTAGTGCTGTAGCCACAGGAGACAACAGCACGTAGTCTACGCAAGCGAGAGAAGCAAGGGAATAAAGGCGCAAATCATCAGAAAAAATCGGTCTTCCGGGGCCCCGATTGACGTATTGTGCTGCGGTAATCGAAACTACCAGCAAATTTCCGAGTGCTTTAGCTTCCTGCAAGTGGGTAATGTGACCCGGGTGAAGCAAGTCGAACACGCCGTGACACAGAACTATCTTGAGGTTCTGTTCTCGTAAATTAGCAAGTACATCTTGACAGGTTTCAAAATCAAGATATTTTTCCGTATTTTTTGTGATCATCTTTGAAATAAGTTGTACATTTTCCTATTTTGACCCTCTGACCTAACCGCATTCTACTGCCCTTGCCGGGTTGCTTTTCAGCAGTTATTTCAAACGGACTACTAGCCATTCCTACTGTTCTCACTACCTGAACTAGATTTTTCCTACCAGACTTTTCACGGTAAGAACACGCCTCATCAAATCTTTCCATTCCGGTGAATGGCTCAGGGAATTTGTATCGAAGTAGGCGCCATTTTCTAATGAAAACCGACCAAAAGTTTCTAACCAGTTCACAACTGTTTCTGTTGAAGAAAAAGGCGTACAAGTCAAAGATTTTTGTAAATTTTGAGACATTCTAGGCAGATCGCCATTGTTATAAGCATACCAGGCTTCCCATACTAGGACACCGTACTGTACAGGCTTGTTTTCATCCGTTTTATTTTTGATGGCGGTGTGCTGAAAACGCGATTTTTCCAATTCCTCCGCAGTTTTATGCAGTTGCGACTGCGACTGTTCTAATTCTTGGCGAGTCGAGTGTAATTGCGACTGCGACTGTTCTAATTCTTGGCGAGTCGAGTGCAGTTGCGACTGCGACTGTTCTAATTCTTGGCGAGTTTGATGGTGTTCGGCTTGGCTAAGTTCCCATTCTCCGTGGATTTGATGCAGTTGCGACTGGGACTGTTCCAATTCTTGCCGAGTTTGATGATGTTGCGACTGGGACTGTTCCAATTCTTGCCGAGTTTGATGATGTTCCGCTTGACTGAGTTCCCATTCTCCATGAATTTGATCCACTTGAATTTGGGTTGATTCCAACTCTTCTTGAATTTGATGCAGTTGAATTTGTGTTGATTCCCAATCTTCCTGAGCTTGATACATTTGTGACTCAAACCGATCGCACTCTTCCTGACTTTGATATAGTTGAGCTTGGGTTAATTCCAACTCTCCCTGAGCTTTGTGGAGTTGCGACTGGGATATTTCCAATTCCTGCCGAGTGTGATGCAGTTGGGGATGGAGTTTTTCCAACTCTTCCTGAGCTTGAAATAGTTGGGTCTGAAATCGATCGCACTCTTCCTGAGTTTGATAAACTATCGCTTGCGCCAGTTCCAATTCTCCCTGAACAGGATAAATTTGACCTTGAACTACTTCCAACTCTTTCTGAGTTTGACTCAGTTCGGTCAAGGATTGCTCTAACTCTGCCTGAGTTTGATATAGTTGCGACTGTGACTGCGCCAACTCTCTTTTACTCTGATGCAGTTGCGCTTTGCACTGTTCAAACTCTCTCCGCTGTTCGTAGGTCATATTGTAATATAAATCAGTTGGTTCTACGTTTAAGTTGAGATTAAACTCGCTTGAAACCTTGGATAATTCTATTATTGCAATTGAATTTGCCTGTGACAAAGGCCATCCGTATTCGCTCTCGCTAAGTTCTCGCACATCTACTTCTTTCCAAAGCATATAATGCTTCTCGTCGGCTGTTTCTCTATCTATTAGCTTTAAATAGTTTGCCGATATAGCATCTTTCGGAATCCCATATTTTTTCCATAAAACCTCTAAATACTCTTTGCTAAACTGAATGTACCATTCTGCATCTGTAAGTTTTCCAAAAGGAACGGTAATCAAGGCTTTTCCATTAAGAGCCAACAGATCGTATATTTTGGCGATCGCCTTCAGCGGAGCTTCCAAATCCCGGGACTCTGTTTGTTCGCCGTAGCCTCCCGAAGGATCGTCGCCTTGCCCTACGTGTTCTACACTAGAAATTGATACTATTGCATCATATTTTTCTGTTGATGGCAGGCTCATCAAGTCTTCGTTTTCCACACCGAGATCGACTTCAAATTTATCTATAATTCGTCTCGATCTCAGACCCAGATTTTCGCTCAATGAATTTTCATAGTGGGAGAGTACGTTGCCCACTTCTAGGATTTTTTGAGGATTTTCCAGATTCGCAATAAAATCAAAGGCAATAGAAATTTCTACAGCTCTTTCGGTAGGATTATTAAATTTAATTCGATTGTAATATAGCTCTTTACCTTTTAAAGTAAAGGTTCTTGTCCACTTACTCATTTTTTCCTCAACCAGCAAAATTTTAAGTTGTCCGCTGAAGCTTGCGCTGAACATAGGGACTTCTCGGGGGGAGTATCAAATGCGAGCGTTCAACCAGCGATGATAGTTCTCAATTGCACCACAACTTACAAAAATTAGCGCTTTTAACTATCGTAGATACAGTAACCGTACATAAACATTTGCTCGGCTTTGATTAGCTTCCTATTTGTTTTGGAGTTAGACGTGCAGGGCGGCAAAATTCACTCATTCCCACACAGTCGAAACAGCCTCCCCATTATCCCACAGTTCGTTCACATACTTAATACTGCCGGTAAGTATCGATGTCGCGAACAAGAAACCGCCGTGCCCGTAGGGGATAATTTTCCCTCAACTCATCTTCGCCTCTACCATCATCCGCACTACATCGGGCATCTTATACTTCGCCTCCCACCCTAACTTTTGCTTTGCTTTACCCGGATTCCCCCTCCCCACAGCAATCTCCGTCGGTCTGTAGAGACTCGCATCAGTTACCAAATGTTCCCGCCAATCCAAACCCGCAGCCACAAAAGCACTCTGCACAAACTCTTCCAAAGGATAACTTGCACCCGTAGCAATTACATAATCATCCGGTTCATCCTGCTGCAACATCAAATACATCGCCTCCACATATTCCGGCGCCCAGCCCCAGTCCCGCTGCACTGAAATGTTTCCCAAATGCAGTTTTTCGGAACTACCCGCAGCAATTCGACACACGACTGATACAATCTTTTGGGTGACGAATCTCTCCGGGCGCAGTGGCGACTCGTGATTGAACAAAATACCAGAACACGCAAACAAATTGTACGCTTCCCGATAATTTGCTACTTCCCAAAATGCCGTTGCTTTCGCCACCGCGTAAGGACTTCTGGGGCGAAACGGCGTATTTTCATCCGCTGGATTGCCTCCGGTATCCCCAAAACATTCGCTGGAACTAGCATTATAAAGTTTAATTTTGCCGCCTGTAAACCGAATTGCTTCTAACAGATTCAATGTCCCTGTGGCAATACTTTCGAGGGTTTCTACGGGTTGTTCAAAGGACAGGCCGACGGAACTTTGACCTGCTAGATTGTACACTTCGTCGGGTGCAATTTTTGCCAATACTTGCAAGACGCTGCGAAAATCGTTGAGAGACATGGATTCTAGTTTTACTCTGTCCCGGATTCCCAAACGTGCGAGGTTCCCGAAACTCGACATTTGGGCGTCCCTGGAGGTGCCGCAAACTTCATAACCTTTATCCAGAAGCAGTTTAGCTAAATAAGCTCCGTCTTGACCGGATATACCAGAAATTAATGCTTTTTTCATATAAACTGTTTAATTTGATGATTCGGCGGTTGAAAGCATTTCGGACAACTTAACGTCAAACATTCAGTCCGGCAGGGGTTGAAACCCCTGCCTCAAAGCTAAAGTCCTCTTGCATAGGACTGAAAAGAAGACTTTTAAACTCATTAGTCCTCATAGCGAGGACTTTAGCTATTAGCCAGGGGTTGAAACCCCTGGCGGACTGGCGAACTGGCAGCTTAAGTTGTCACCAATGGGCAGCGCCCGGTAACGAATAGACAGAAGTCGGGGATCTAACCTTCCCACCTTTCGGCGACCAATTCAGCCAAGTCAACTACGCGCTGACTGTAGCCCCACTCATTGTCGTACCAAGCCAAAACCTTCACCATGTCGCCGTCCATCACCAGCGTCAAGCTGGAATCCAGGATCGAAGAAGCATCATTTCCGCGATAGTCGCAAGAAACCAGAGGCAAATCGTTGTACTCCAAAATCCCCTTCATCGGGCCTTCGGCTGCTTCTTTGAAAACTTGATTTACTTGCTCGCTAAAAGTCTTTTTCTCTACCTGAGCCACAAAATCAACTACCGACACATTAGGAGTCGGAACCCGCATGGCGATGCCATTTAACTTACCCTTCAATTCTGGAATTACCAAAGCCACAGCTTGAGCAGCACCAGTAGAAGTCGGCACAATATTCATTGCCGCAGCCCGCGCCCGCCGCAAGTCGCGGTGGCTAGCATCCAGCAAACGTTGGTCGCCAGTATAGCTGTGGGTAGTGGTCATCATGCCTTTGATGATGCCAAAATTTTCGTGAAGCACTTTCAGTACGGGAGCTAGACAGTTAGTAGTACAGCTAGCATTGCTGATGACAGTGTAGTCACTGTGCTTGTAGTTGTGGTGGTTGACTCCCATCACGTAGGTGCCGACTTCAGACCCCTTTCCGGGAGCTGTGATCAGCACTTTTTTAGCGCCGGCAGTGATATGCTTCGAGGCACCAGCCTGGTCAACAAAAACGCCAGTTGCTTCAATAATCAGATCAATACCCCAATCTTTCCAAGGCAGGTTGAGCGGATTACGATCGCTCACACATTTAACTGTCTTGCCATTGAGAATAATCGAATTTTCATCCGTGCTGATGTCCACACCCTTCAACGTTCCCATCATGGAATCGTATCTCAGCAAGTGGGCATTAGTTTTTGGATCGGAAGTGTCATTAATTGCTACCAGCTCTAGCCCACTGTTTTCTCGGCCCAGCCAGCAGCGCGCAAAACTGCGCCCGATACGTCCAAAACCATTAATCGCGACTCGAATCACCTTAGTACCTCCTAACGATGGCAGCCCTTTAGCTCAGGCTTAAATTTTGGAAAAATTTAAGAATTGACTTCTGACACCAGATCATATCGCAAAGCTCGATCCTTTCTAACTTTTTGTGTTTATCAAAAAAGCTGGAAGTTTTTTTAAGAATAGAAATCCAACACCCCAAGGCCTTCAGCTTTGGGCCGCTGGTTGTTTGTAAAGCTGGTGGGCGGCCAGATAACCCCGGACAACTTCTGGAATTAGGTAGCGCAAGTCGCGATTTTCGGCGGCGAGGTGGCGGATGTGGCTCGACGAAAGCTCGATCGCCCGCATTGACAGCACCTCCCAGCGAATCTCCACGCCGAAAACAGCCATTTGTTCGGCAACTTCGAGTCCTACAGCATTTGTCTCAACCTGCATCCTGCCGCCACGGGCATCAATTGGCATATCTCTCGGACTCTCGCCCCACTCAAACATTCCCCCGATCTCCCCGCTGGCTTCTGTCTCCCCATCTCCCCGACTCGGACGCGGGCCCACCAACCAGTCGCACAATCTGCCAATTTCCGCCGAACGGTGCCATTTAGGAAGAGTTTTGAAAGCATCGCTGCCAATAATCCAGTGCAACCGATCGCCTGGATAGATTTTTTGCAAATATAGTAAAGTGTCGATCGCAAAAGAACTGCCCGAAGGATTTGAAGCAGGCGGCGCAATTTGGAAGTCAGGGCGATCGGCGATCGCCAGAGCCAGCATTGCCCGCCGCTGCTGGAAAGTTGCCAAATCCGGGCGCCTCTTGTGAGGAGGAACGCGATCGGGCACCCAAATGACTCGATCGAGATTAAATTGACTCGCCGCCGTTTCTGCTACCAACAAGTGACCCCAGTGAACCGGGTCAAAAGTCCCCCCAAAAATCGCTATTTTTCCCATATTTCCCAAAAAATCAGGATTTATACAGACACTGCCCCAATTTTATGTTTCTCCGCTTTCACCCGTAAGCTGATTAATTACACAATTGAGAACAGACCTCGGAATTGTATATCTGATATCTGAGATTGGGATAACTGATGGCAATCGGGGACACAAGAACCTGCGTGCTGTGGGATACTTTTTTAAGTGCTACTTTTAATTTTTTTAATCACAGTTAAACAACCAGGCGATCGCAGTCGAAGTCAGCAAGCGGTCGATCGAGCGCTACGAGTTGGGAAGGCGCGATCGAGGGCCCGAGCATTTGTTGGTGGGGGCGAAAAATTTTTCACCGGAAATCTTAGTTAGGGCTGTTCCCCCATTGGCAGCGCTACCAGCAGTTTCTCGAAACCATGATTTGCCGTCGAGTGATGGCTTCGCAAGTATTTCGAGCAATCCCATGACTGGTACATATACAACTCAGTAAAAATCTATACTAAAGTCGCGATCGTCTCAATCTGTGAGTATTACGAAAAAATGACCCCACAAGTAGATAAATGACTGTAAAATGAGCCAAGTTTTGTCAGTGATGTGGTAGTGTTTGGAAATCCTGATGGGTATTACCCTCAATCTTGGTAAAAAGATTGCGGGGGTTTTCTTGCCGTATCCCAGCACAGCAGGCGGATAGAGATAGAAAGAACGCAGGAGTATGCAACCGCCCAAAATTAGTCAGGGGCCCAGACCCCAAAACCCATTCTGTCTGACCTGCAATTTTCGAGCTGTGACTGTTCCGGAAAACCACTTGGTACTAAGTCATATAGGATACAAGACAAACATCTCTACCAGTCCCGCAAATCAAGGGACGCGCAGAGAATTTTGGACAAAATCTCTAGCGAACTGTATCCTGAAAAAACAATTCTTGATATGATATCGCGTGTTATTGGCGTGGTGTGGTGTGTGAGGAGCGAAGATGCCGAGTTCTGTTGATTTCAGCGGTAGACCATTTCATTTCATCGGCATTGGTGGGATTGGGATGTCAGCCCTTGCCTATATTCTAGCTAAACGCAAGTTGCCTGTGTACGGCTCCGACATTAAATCGAGTCACATAACCGAGCGCTTGCAAGGAATGGGAGCTCACATTTTTTGGCGTCAAGACGCCAGCAATTTTGAAATATTTCAAACGACAGTCAACGGTACCAGTCCCGATCGCGGAGCGCCGGAAAAAGCCGCATCCTCGGCAGTCGCTGGTACGGTAGGGACTTCCGTGGTGAGGGCCGCAGCTATGAAATTGAACGGCAACGGTTCGGGCACCCAAGCAGTTGCCCGATTGCCTCAAGTTGTATGTTCGACGGCAATTCACCCGGCAAATGCCGAATATCGAGCTGCTTTAGATTTGGGCTGTCCGATTTTTCATCGATCGGATGTGTTGGCAGCGTTAATTCAAGATTACCAAAGCGTAGCTGTAGCGGGGACACACGGCAAAACTACTACTAGCAGCTTAATCGGCTTCATGCTGATGGCAGCAGGTCTAGACCCGACGATCGTAGTAGGAGGCGAGGTAAATGCTTGGGAAGGCAATGCTCGTATGGGGTTCGGCCCATACTTAGTTGCCGAGGCTGACGAATCCGACGGTTCTCTCGTCAAGCTGGTAGCAAAAATTGGCATAGTGACGAATGTGGAACTGGATCATCCAGACCATTACGATACCCTCGACCAGGTAATAGACACATTTAAGGTGTTTGCTGAGAACTGTGAAATTTTGGTCGGCTGCATAGACGATGAAATCGTCAAAGACTGCCTTGCTCCCAATGTCAGCTACAGTTTGCATCCGGAAAGCGGTGCTGACTACACAGCTTCGGGGGTAGAGTACGGAGCCCAAAGCACCAAGGCTGGCATTTGGGAACGAGGAACTTTGCTCGGGGAAATGGAGTTGAAGTTGCTGGGGAAACACAATCTCAGCAATGCACTAGCTGCGGTAGCAGTAGGTCGATTGTTAGGGTTGGAGTTTTCGGCGATTGCGAAAGCGATTGCCGGGTTTGAAGGCGCTCGCCGCCGTTTTGAGGTGCGGGGTTTTCACAATGAAATCTTGTTTGTGGACGATTACGCCCACCACCCCAGCGAAATTCGCGTTACCTTGGCGGCTGCTCGCTTGCGGCTCGAAGGGAGTAAAGAAAATCCCCAATCAGGAAGAGTGGTTGCCATTTTTCAACCGCACCGTTACAGCCGGACTTTAACCTTTTTGCCAGAATTTGCTCAATCTTTTGGGGATGCAGATTTGGTTGTAACTTGCGATATTTATAGTGCCGGGGAGCCGAATTTAGGAGAGATTACCGGGCAGCAGGTTGCTGATTTGATTGCTAAAGAAGGCCGAGACGTTGAGTTTTGCCCTTCCCTAGAGTCAGTTACCAAGTTTTTAACCGAAAACCTGCAACCAGGAGATTTGGCTTTATTTTTGGGCGCCGGCAATCTGAATCAGATTATTCCAGAGGTTATGGCTGTCTATCAACAAGCCGATCGCCCGGATTAGATCGCCTTTGAAACTGAGTGCCGAGTCGATGGAGATAACGGCGGTGCAAATAGTACCGATACTTTTGTTCGGCTACTCGTGGGTTCGACCGGCACAACCACAGGTAAATGAATTTTCAATCAAGTCTGGAATAGAAGATATTTTTAAGGATTTTCAAGATGGTGACTATCTCGAATGACTCCTCTGTTAAGGAAAATCGGCGAGTGTATTCTCCTGTTGCTTTGCGGGGAACAGATTGCAAAATTAACTCCCAAGTTTCGCTGGCGGGGCTGACTTCCTTTCGAGTCGGCGGCCCAGCCGAGTGGTACGTTGCTCCCCGCAGCATGGAGGCTTTGCAAGCGAGTTTTGCTTGGGCACACGATGAAGGAATATCAGTGACTTTGCTGGGTGCTGGTTCTAATTTGTTGGTGAGCGATCGGGGTTTACCCGGGTTGGTTGTCGCCACTCGCTACCTCAAACAGGTGAATTTCCATGCAGAAACAGGTCAAGTTACAGCCGGGGCGGGAGAGTCAATTCCCCGCCTCGCTTGGTTGGCTGCCAAACGCGGCTGGAAAGGTCTAGAATGGGCCGTCGGTATACCGGGAACTGTCGGAGGGGCTGTGGTGATGAATGCAGGGGCTCACAGGGGTTGTACGGCGGATCTTCTGGTGAACGCTCGCATATTGTCCCCTGGTGGTAAGGTGGAAATTCTGACTCCGCAAGAGTTGGAGTACCGCTACCGGACTTCGGTGTTGCAAGGGGGCGATCGGCTGGTAACAGAAGCGACTTTCCAATTGCAGCCGGGATTCGACCGATCGCAAGTCATGGCCCTGACTAATGACAATTTCAGCCAGCGGCGGACAACTCAACCTTACCACCTGCCTAGCTGCGGTTCGGTGTTCCGCAACCCTAGCCCGAAGGCTGCGGGTTGGCTGATCGAACAAGCGGGACTCAAGGGATATCAGATCGGCGGCGCACAAGTAGCTCAACGCCATGCTAATTTTATTCTTAACTGCGGGTCGGCAACGGCCAATGATATTTTTCAAGTGATCCGCCACGTTCAACAGCAAGTCGAGCAGCGGTGGTCGCTGTTGTTGGAGCCAGAAGTTAGAATACTGGGAGAGTTCCCCTTCTAAGGCATCATTGAAGTAATACGGAAACGGCAAACTGCCAGCCCACACACCATCACAAAGTAGTTATGACAAAATCAGGACAAGGATTTGGCTTCGGCCTGGGCAAAATGAAAGAACTGACTGAAGCTTTCAAAAAAGCTCAGCAGGTTCAAGAAGGAGCTAAAAAGCTTCAAGAAGAGTTGGATGTCATGGAAATTGAGGGAACTGCCGGCGGCGGCTTGGTCAAGGTTTTTCTCAGCGGCAACCAAGAACCCCGCCGCGTGGAAATTTCCCCGGATGCCCTCGGTGAAGGTGCCGATGTAGTTTCTGAACTCGTCACGGTGGCGATGCAGGATGCTTACGCTAAGTCTACCGCTACGATGCGCGAGAAAATGGAAGAACTCACCGGCGGGCTGAATCTCCCCGGTTTCGGTTAGTCATTAGTTGTTAGTCATCAGTCATCAGTCATTAGTTAACTGTTGACTGTTGCCTGATTAAAATTTTTGGAAAACCGCTATAGTAAGGTGCGTCGCTGTGAGATGAGAAATGGAACTTGCAGATTGACTCCTTGGCGACGCACCATACAAATTAGCACTGTTGACTGTTGACTGACTAATAACTAATAACTAATGACTAATGACTAATGACTAAATTATTGTTTGTCTGCCTCGGAAATATCTGCCGATCGCCCTCAGCAGAAAATATTATGAATCACTTAATTAAACAAGCTGATTTGGGCGATCGCATTAGCTGCGACTCGGCAGGAACTGGCGGCTATCACATTGGGAGCCCGCCTGACAGCCGGATGACACTGGCGGCGAGGAAGCGCAAAATAGAATTGGTAGGCGAAGCCCGCAAATTTAAAAAGAAAGATTTTGAAGATTTCGATTTGATTCTGGCGATGGATATGGACAATTATCGCAATATTCTGGCTCTTGATACTGCGGAAAAATATAAAGATAAAGTGCGCTTGATGTGCGAGTTTTGCCGATCGCATGACTTGAAGGAAGTTCCAGATCCTTATTACGGTGGGCCGGAGGGATTCGATCGAGTAATTGATTTGTTGATGGATGCTTGCGAAGGTTTGTTGGAATACGCGATCGGTCAGGAACAGTTAACAGTTAAAAATTAACAATTAACAATTATAGCCTTTCTCAGAAAGATTCGCGGACGCATGGGCATGGGCCAAACCGGCCAAACAGGCCAAACCGGGCATAAGATTAGCGGGCATACCTCACTTTTTTGAGAAAGGCTGTACCAATTACCAATTACCAATTACCAATTAACTGTTAACAGTTAACAGTTAACAGTTAACAATTAACAATTACCAATTACCGACCAAATGGTTCTCCATCGCAAAGCGAACAAGTTCTGCTCGGTTATTGCTTTCAGTTTTTCTGAACAAGCTGCTGACGTGTTTTTCGATAGTGCGGGGACTCAGGTGCAGCCGATCGCCGATTTGAATATTAGAAAGACCTTCTGTGAGCAAATCTAGCACTTCCTGCTCTCGTTGCGTCAAATTCGGAGCATTTCGGGCGGCAGATCCGCGCGCGGCGTAGCTATCCCGCAGCGAATCGCGGGTTTCTGGCTTTTGACTTAAAAAATCCGCTTCAGGCTGGTCATGGGCGATGGTACCTGCCTCTGTTGGCATCGGTTCGGGTTCGGGGGAACGAGACGGGGCCTGAGCAATTAGAGCGTAGCGATCGAGCAAAGAGCGAATTACCGCCCCCAATTCTGGGAGTTCAAAAGGCTTAGCCAGATAATTGTCGCACCCCATCTGATAGCCGCGAATCCGTTCCTCCGTGCTGGTGCGTTCAGTTAAAAAAATCACCGGTAGTAAGCGGAAAGCCGGACGAGTCCGAACTCGGCGCACGAATTCGTAGCCATCCATCTGAGGCATAGTAATGTCGGTAACAATCAAATGTGGCTGAAATTCCTCTACCAAGCCTAAAGCTTCTTTGCCGTTCTCAGCAGCGATTACAGAGTATCCGGTAATTTCCAGATAATCGGTAATCGACAAGCGAGTCGCGAAATCGTCGTCAGCAACCAGAATAGTCAAGGGCATGGGCGGACATTAAAAATTAAACATTAAAAATAAAAAGTGAAATTAATCACTTTTTATTTTTAATTCTACTGTTTAATTCTGTTTATAACTTGCGCTTAAAGTAGCAGGTTCCCCTAATTTTCCTTCCAAAGCTACACCGCGCCCGTTGGCTGCCAAATGCCGCAGAATTTTGTAAATTGTCTCAATTTGCTCTGGTTTTCCGGCTTTTTTCGCTATTTCTGATACAGACAGAGGTGTTTGAGCGTCTTGGATAACTTGAAGTACCCGTTGCTGCAATTCTAATACAGCAGCGGCCGCTTTTTTACCTGCTTCGACCCCTGGCTGGTGATAAGCATTGACATTCACTAAGGAGCCGTAAAAACCTACGGCTCTTTCGTAGAGAGCAATTAATGCTCCTACTGTCCGAGGGTTTACTTTGGTAATTGTGACAGTAATTGAATCTCGGTGATTTTCGTACAAAGCTTGTCGAGTTCCTTGCAACAAACCAGATAAATAATCTCCGCAAGTGACGCCTGTTTCAACTTCAACAGAAATGCCTTCCCTGTCTTCCAATACTTCGATAAATGTTAGGAAGAAATTCGGCACGCCTTCTCGGAGTTGCTGGACGTAGGCGTGTTGGTCGGTGCTGCCTTTGTTGCCGTAGACAGAGATTCCTTGATAAACTGTATTGCCGTCTAAATCTTTTTCTTTGCCGATCGATTCCATGACTAATTGCTGCAAATAGCGGCTGAACAATAGCAGGGAATCTTTGTAAGGCAAAACTACCATGTCTTTCTCGCCGCGTCCGTTGCAGGCAAAATACCAGGACATGGCTAAAAGGGCAGCGGGATTGTTTTTAATGTCGGGAATTCTGGTAGCTTCGTCCATGACTTGGGCGCCGTCGAGCATCGCCCGAATGTCGATACCTTGCAAAGCTGCGGGCAAAAGTCCGACTGCTGAGAGTTCCGATGTGCGTCCTCCCACCCAGTCTGCCATCGGGAAGCTGGCAATCCAGCCTTGTGATTTGGCTAATTTGTCTAGTTGGCTGTCTGTGCCGGTGATGGCAATTGCCTGTTTGGCGAAGTCGAGTTTTTCGGCTGCGAAGGCTTTTTGAACTTCGATCATGCCGTTGCGGGGTTCGGGGGTGCCGCCGGATTTGGAGATAGTAATTACTAAGGTGCTGCTGAGTTTGTCTTTAATTTTGCTGAGGATGCGATCGATCCCAGCCGGATCTGTGTTGTCGATAAAATGAATTGCTAGGGGCGGAATATCTGGGGATAAGGCTTCGGCGACGAATTGAGGGCCGAGGGCCGAGCCGCCAATGCCGATCGAGATTATATCGGTAAATTGCGGAGCAAATGGCGGTTTAATATCGCGACTTTGAACTTTTTTGACAAATTCTTCGACTTGTGATACGCCTTCGACTATTTCTTGTTTTAATTCTGGAGTGGGAGCTAAATCGGGGTTTCGCAGCCAGTAGTGGCCCACCATACGGTTTTCGTCGGGATTGGCGATCGCCCCTGCTTCTAAAGCTGTCATGTCTTTGAAAGCTTTGTCAAATTTGGGTTTCATTGTGGCGACGAAAGCGTCGTCAAATCCCATGCGACTGATGTCGAGGTAAAGCCCCAATCCAGAGTGATAGTAAAGCCAGTCTTGGTAGCGTTGCCAGAGTGCTGTGGCATCCATAGGAATTCTCTACAATTTTTATAATGTGCGATCGGGCTAGTCGGGAATCAACCAATTGTAGTTTAAAACGATGTTATGTATGGCTTTTGCAGAATCCCAATAAATTTAAGCATTACTCGTCTGAAGGCGGAACCCTGCGACAGGCAGAAGAGTGCGACAGAATTAAGGAATAAAAAAGTGACTTGCGCGACAGTTTTAGTAGGTAGATCGCCCATTGATGGCAACGCCCCATAGATAGCTCAAAAGTCAAGCGACAGCGAGAAATAGATTTAAATGTTGTCCGGGTTCGGCTTTGGGTTTTAGTTTGACAACAGTTAAATTTTGGGAAGTCCCTTTCAAATAGGCATTGCAGTCTGGTTAAATATACTTTTAGCTATCACTCAATCATCGGCTAAAAATATAATGAACAACTGTCAAATACCCAAATTGTAGTATAATATACGGCAATACGGTTCACTTAAGACTGATCCCCCCTACTCCCCGCAACGATTCGGGGGGGACAAGAGTATTTTCTTTCGTCCCCCTACAACCAGGGGGATGCTGCAAGGGATCTCCGGGCAATAAACAGCGCTAAGAGAAACGTATTGGAATATACAGATATTATAATTAAAAGTGCGATCGACTATGCTTACTCTATCTCCAGAATTAAAAGAAAGATTAGCAACTCCGCTAAAAATCGGCGACTTAGAAGTCAAAAGCCGCGTCCTGCAATCGCCCTTATCGGGCGTAACCGATTTGGTATTTCGCCGCCTGGTGCGGCGCTACGCCCCGGATTCGATGATGTACACCGAAATGGTCAACGCTACGGGTTTGCACTACGTGAAGCAACTGCCGCGAATTATGGAAATCGATCCAAACGAGCGCCCGATTAGCATTCAATTGTTTGACTGTCGGCCGAATTTCTTGGCGGAAGCGGCGCAGAAAGCTGTGGCAGAAGGAGCGGATACAGTTGATATTAATATGGGCTGTCCCGTTAATAAAATTACTAAAAACGGCGGCGGTTCTTCGCTGCTGCGAGATCCCGAAAATGCCGAAGCAATTGTGCGGGCGGTTGTGGATGCTGTAGATGTTCCTGTGACGGTGAAAACTCGCATCGGTTGGAGTGACAAAGAAATTAATATTTTGGAATTTGCTAAGCGGATGGAGGATGCGGGAGCAAAAATGATTACCGTCCACGGCCGCACGCGCTCGCAAGGTTACACGGGCCCTGCAAAATGGGAGTGGATTCGCCGCGTTAAGGAAGTTTTATCGATTCCCGTAATTGGTAACGGAGACATTTTTTCCGTGGAAGCAGCGGTGCGCTGTCTGGAAGAAACCGGCGCTGACGGAGTGATGTGTTCGCGGGGAACTTTGGGCTATCCATTCATGGTCGGAGAAGTCGATCATTTCTTGAAAACTGGTGTGGAAAAGATACCTCCGACACCAATTGAACTTCTCGAATGTGCTAAGGAACATCTGCGGGCTTTGTGGGAATACAAAGGTGAAAGCGGTGTCTGTCAAGCGCGCAAGCACTTAACCTGGTATGCTAAGGGTTTCCCGGGTGCTGCGGAATTGCGGGGTGTGTTGGCTGTGGTAGAAACGGTTGAGCAAGGTTGTGATTCGATCGATCGCGCGATCGAGCAATTGCCAGCAGTTTAAAACCCTGGGAGAGGGGCTCGCCAAAAGCCCACTGTTGCGAGTCCAATCGCTCGCAAAAAGTAAGGTTCGTAGTGAGGACTTTAGTCCTCTGAATTAGAGGACTAAAGTCCTCACTACGAACCGTTTTTATTAACAGTTGAAAATTTGTGTGTAGGGGAAAGCATGGACTCATTAAAAGGGCGAGATTTATTAAGTCTGGCCGATTTAAGCATTGACGAATTAAATTATTTACTGGATCTCGCAACCAGTTTAAAATCGGGAATGGTCAAGCTGAAACGCAACAAAGTTCTCGGCTTGTTATTTTCCAAAGCTTCAACGCGAACTCGGGTGAGTTTTACAGTGGCTATGTATAAATTGGGAGGGCAAGTAATCGACCTCAATCCCAATGTAACGCAAGTCAGCCGCGGCGAACCTTTGGTAGATACAGCCAGGGTTTTAGACCGATATTTAGATATTTTGGCAATTCGTACTTTTGAGCAAAAGGATTTAGTAACCTTTGCCAATTATGCCAAAATTCCTGTAATTAATGCTCTGACAGATGACGAACATCCATGTCAAGTGCTGGCAGATTTAATGACAGTAAAAGACTGTTTTGGCAAGCTGGAAGGACTGACATTAACTTATTTTGGCGACGGCAATAACATGGCTAATTCGCTGATGTTAGGCTGTGCAATGATGGGGATGAATGTCAGAATTGCTTGTCCTAAAGATTTTCGGCCAAATCCTGAGATAGTGGCAAAAGCTGAGGCGATTGCTAATGGAAAAACCGAAGTTACTGTGACTGCTGATGCGGAAGCTGCTGCTAAGAATGCTCAAGTGATTTACACTGATGTTTGGGCAAGTATGGGACAGGAAGAGGAAGCTAAACTCAGGATTCCTTTGTTTGAGCCTTATCAGGTAAATGAACGACTGGTAGGGATGGCCGATCGCAATGCCATCGTACTGCACTGTTTGCCGGCACACCGGGATGAAGAGATTACGGATGCGGTGATTGAAGGTTCGCGATCGCGCGTTTGGGATCAAGCGGAAAATCGGATGCACGCTCAGCAAGCTTTGCTGGCTAGCATCCTCGAAAGCGATTAGGAAGTAGCTAAAAATTAGTCTTTCCAGTATCCCGTAGGGACACGGCACTGCCGTGTCCCTACAAGAACTATGTACCTCACAGACATCAAAAGTGCTGTATTGTCCGATCGCCCGATCGAGTCAACACCCGCTTGTAGAAGCCCTGGTTGTCGAGCGTACGATAGATGCCCGAATTGTGGGAAACAAGAACGTGCCTTTTTACCATCATCAAAAAACGCCCGCGTCAAACGCTTTAACCGATCTGATTCGCGCCGTACTTCGGATGAACGCAACGGTGCAAAAATCAGGAACACGCCTCATGCGGGGTACGGGAATCACCAATGCCCGGTGGCAAACATTGAGTGAGTTGTTCGCACTAGAAAAACGCGTCACGGTAAGCGAATTGGCGCGGCATATGGGCTTAACACGGCAAGCCGTCCAACGACTTGCTGACGATATGGCAAGCGACGGTCTGGTTGAGTTCGCCGAAAATCCCGGCGACGCCCGCGCGATGCACTTGCTGCTCACCGAAGCAGGCAGGGCAACGTATCACGCTGCGTTGGAGCGCGAATGGCACTGGACAAATGCGATCGCCGAAGACTTTGACGCGGCACAAATCACTGGTGCTGTGGCACTTCTGGAAGCCATTACGCAGAAGATGCAAAATGATGATTGACAACATATTGTCAATGCCGTAGCATAGATATTGACAGTATGTTGTCAATGTTTGTCGTAAGCAAGCCACCAACCTGATGCCACACCC
The DNA here is from genome assembly GCF_036700185.1 of Microcoleus sp. BM001215392. NCBI lineage: Bacteria > Bacillati > Cyanobacteriota > Cyanophyceae > Oscillatoriales > Microcoleaceae > Microcoleus > Microcoleus sp. BM001215392. Next base: position 58,185 of record NZ_JAUBOJ010000001.1, read on the forward strand.
AACCGCCGCCGAACAGTTCAACTCAAGTAACCCGCAATTTACCGCCGATCGATTCACGCTCCTGGCGCAGATGCGCGCTGAGGCTCCCGTAACATTCCTGCCCGCACTTCAAGTTTACGCCGTGACACGGTGGCAGGAAGTGCACGACGTTCTGGGTGATGCCGTGACATTCGCATCATCCGAAGCGTTTAGCGCGGGATTGCATCTCGCGCCCGAAGCCAGTGCCATCTATTCACTCACGTCGCCGCTGTTTGCCTACAACCCGATCAACGTCGATAAGCCGCTCCATAACCGCTTACGTGACCCCCTGATGGCGGCATTCTCACCAAAGCGCGTTCAGTCCCTCGCCCCGACGGTGATAGCAGATGTCGAAGACTTGCTCGATTCTATTGCAGCATCGGGCGATCGAACTGACCTGCTCCTGAGCTTGTGCCGACCGCTGCCGTTACGCACGATTTGCCGATTGCTGGGTGTTCCCCTGTCGGATGCCGAGAAGTTGAGCGGCTGGTCGGATGCGCTGATCGCGTTTCAGACACCGGGTTTACCCGTCGAGGTGCAAGTCAACGCCGCACAGGGTTTGCGGGAATTAGAAAACTATATGCGCGACAAGATGGCCCAAAAAGCTGCAACACCCGATGAGGGATTGATTTCTGCGTTGGTCGCCGATCGCGCTGCCGGGGAAAACGATCTGTCGGATGATGAGTTAGTTGCGGATATTGCGGTTGTTTTCTTTGCCGGACATGAAACGACGATTAATACGATCGCCAATGCGTTACATTCGCTGTTGGATCGGCGTGACTACTGGGAAGCCGTCGCATCGGGAACCGTGGACACCGACAATCTCGTTGATGAACTGTTGCGCCACGATACATCAGTGATGGGCTTATATCGACGTGCCACTGTAGATACTGCGATCGGCGGCGTGCCCATTCCCCAGGGCGCAACGGTTTGGGTGTCGTATGGGGCGGCCAACCGCGATCCTGCTCTCTTCGACGCGCCGGAAAAACTCCAGTGTCCGCGTGGGAACGCCCGCCAGCATTTGACGTTCGGCTACGGTGCTCACTACTGCGTTGGGCCGTTGCTCGCCCGTCTGCAATTGCGCGAGGCGGTCACCCGTACTGCGAAGCGTTTTCCAGAGATGCGTCTTGAGGCGGGTGCGATCGTGCCGGAAATCCCCCATCATGGTCTTCGCGCCCCCCTCACGCTGCCGGTGTTGCTGAAATAACGACGACGATCCTAACGAAATACAAGCAAAACTAAAGAAAAGAGAGCAACCATGATTTTAGTCACAGGAGCTACCGGACAGTTAGGGACAGCAGTAGTCAAAAATCTACTCGAAAAGACATCCGCCAACCAAATTGCCGCACTTGTGCGTGATGAAAGCAAAGCATCTGCCTTAAAGGAAAAAGGGGTAGACATCCGCGTAGGCAACTACGATGATGCTGCTTCACTCGACAAGGCAATGTATGGAATCGAAAAGGTCTTACTGATAGCCGGAACGGATGAGGAAAACGGCCTTGGGCAACACCAAAATGTCGTGGATGCCGCAAAAAAGGCGGGGGTTCAATGTATCGCTTACACCAGTCGGACTTTGAAAGATCGAAACACGATCGCCAACCAGTTGATGGTGAGACATTTTCAGACAGAAGATTACATCAAAGCGAGTGGGTTGAACTATGTTCTCTTTCGCAATGTCTTGTATATGGACACCATTGGGCTGTTCGTAGGAGAAAGAGTTTTTGAGACGGGTATCAACTTACCAACCGATCGCGGAAGAGTACCTTTTGCCCTCAGAAGCGAAATGGGAGAAGCCATTGCCAATGCACTGTTAGAAAGCGATCGCAGTAACCGAATCTACAAACTCACCGCAAGTGAGTCATATTCCTTTGAGGATGTTGCGGCTACCCTTTCCGACTTGTCAGGTAAAGAGGTAGATTATACACCTGCTGAGAAATCAGCATTTGAGACGCAAATGAAAGACCGGGGCACACCGGAAACTGTGGTTCAGAAGATCGTGGGTTTTCTAACCGACATCAAGAACGGGCAGGAAGAAGAGGTAAGCCCCGACATGGAAAACCTGCTTGGGCGAAAGCCTGCATCGCTTAAAGAGGGGTTGAAAGTTCTTTTCAATTTATAGAACACATTGAATACAAAGGAAGGATACGGTTATGGCTAACGGCAACCCGGACGGTGATGCAATACTTAATCACAATCATTCTCGTTCAGCAATTAGGCGAATTGTTTCCCGTCGGTCTGCACTTAGATTATTAGGATTTGGTGTCGCCGCCGCTGCCTTGATGCCCACTCTTTCCAAGACAGCACAGGCACAGAATCAAGCGCAAAGCCAGCCGCCGTATTGGACAAAAGCTGCACCACCAACGATCGCTCGGCAGGAGCTTTATCCAGAAGTTCTGAATGGAAAAATTTACGTAGTCGGCGGGTTACTCAGCCCAAACACTGAGTTCTCAGCACATTTCGAGTCTTACGATCCCGTCAAAGATGCCTGGACAGTATTGAGACCGCTACCCGAAGCCCGCCATCACATCACCCTGTCGGCAGTCAATGGTTTGCTTTACGGGGTTGGCGGTTTCACAGGTGGGTTTCCGAACTGGCGGGCACAGCCGACGATGTTTATCTACAATCGGGCCGCTAATATCTGGACTAGGGGCACTGACCTGCAAGTAGCTCGCGCAGAGGGCATAGCCGCCGTGGTCGATGACAAGATATACCTGATTGGCGGGCGCGTTCGAGCCACTGAGGATGCTCGGCTGTTCAATGACCACATCGACAGCGTGCGAAACGAAGTCTTTGATCCGACGACCCAGCGCTGGTCAGCCCGTGCCAATGCACCAACCCCGCGAAACAGTGCAGCGTCAGCCGTGATTGATGAAAATATCTACGTCGTTGGTGGTCGCAAGTTTGTCAAGAATGCTGATGGCACTAACCGCCAGGTCAATGTGCCAAATCTTGAGGTCTACGATCCGAAGCACGATCGGTGGGAGACGCGATCGTCGATGCCTCAAGCCAGAGGTGGTCTGGCTGCGACCTCGCTCAACGGCAAGCTTTACGTTTTTGGCGGCGAACAGTGGGTTCCAGAGCAGAAAGTCTTTGCCGAAAGTTGGGTGTATGACCCGAAAACCGATGGCTGGGAAGCATTACCGCCCTTGCCAACCCCACGACATGGATTAGGGGCATCGACTGTTGGCAACCGCATTTTTGTGTTTGGTGGCGGCACCAAAACAGGCGGAAATGCAGCGACAGCGATCCACGAAGTGCTGGTGTTGCCCACCCAGTAAGAAGGCTATACCGCTTTGCTAGCGATCGCGTCTTTACTCTTTGAAGAAAACCGATGGGTGAATGCTTAGAGAATTGAACTCTCTAATCGCACATTTCTCTAATTACTAACCTCAACAGTGAGAAAAATAACGATGACTAACGACAAGACGACGATCGCATTAGTAACAGGATCGAGCCGAGGATTGGGTAAAAATACTGCTTTGACCCTTGCCAAAAAAGGGGTAGATGTTGTCGTGACATACAATAGCAGTGGTGATGAAGCAGCTAAAGTCGTAGCGGAGATCGAATCGCTTGGCGCAAAAGCGATCTCACTGCAACTCGATACTTCAAACACTAAAACCTTTGACAGTTTCGTCGGACAACTCCAGCAGTCACTCAAGGACAAATGGCAGACAGAACACTTTGACTTTCTCGTTAATAATGCTGGAACGGGTGTTCACTCATCGTTTGCCGAAACGACCGAGGAAGATTTTGACCACTTGATGAATGTTCACGTCAAGGGTGTTTTCTTCCTCACCCAGAAACTGCTCCCGCTGATAAATGATGGCGGACGAATTGTAAACGTTTCTACTGGTTTGACGCGGATTATCTCCCCTGGCTATGCCGCTTATGCAAGTATGAAAGGTGCGATCGAGACCCTAACTCTCTACATGGCGAAGGAGTTGGGAGCGAGACGGATTGCGGTAAATAGTGTAGCTCCTGGTGCGATTGAAACCGATTTCCGTGGCGGTGCAGTACGCGACAATCCAGAAATAAATAAACAGATTGCTTCCCTAACTGCTCTCGGTCGCGTTGGTCTTCCCGATGATATCGGGGGTGCGATCGCATCGTTACTATCGGAAGAAAACAAATGGGTTAATGCTCAGAGGATTGAGGTTTCTGGCGGTCAATGTCTCTAATTCAAACTCGGTTAAACAGCCCTATTTCACAGTGAACTAATCAAGTCATCGCATCAGTAGAGCCGAGGGGTAAATGCCCAGAGAATTGAAGTCTCTGGCAGTCAGTTCCTCTAATTCAAATCCATTCAAACAGCCCTATTTCACTTTGCCACGCAGCATTGAAAAGCTTAAATGACGACAAAGTTATTACGCTACAGGGAGAAGCAGCCTTGACACAAACAGCTAAAGCGGCACTAGCACTGGCACCTAACTGTTTGCCCATTGAGGCGTAGCGATCGCCAGTACATCCACGAAACAAGGAAAGCATCATGAAAGCAATTGTAATCAACGAATACGGCAATCAAGACGTTTTGAATTATGTCGATGTCGATCGTCCAGAACCGAAACCGGACGAAGTTTTGGTGAAAGTTCACGCAGCGGCCGTCAATCCGGCTGACTGGAAAATCCGCAATGGGATGGGCGAAAGGTTCGGACTCAAACTTCCGATCATTCTGGGCGGCGACATCGCTGGAACCGTGGAAGAGGTTGGCGTTGAGGTTAAAAATTTCAAGCAGGGCGATGCGGTTTATGGAATGACCGTTTCCGGCGGCTTCTCCGGTGGTTATGCCGAATACGCGATCGTCAAAGCAGACGCAATTGCGCCCAAACTGGACAGCATCAATTTTGAAGAGGCGGCTGCAATTCCGATCGCCGCGTTGACTGCATGGCAAGCAATGTTCGATTTGGCACATCTGAGCAGCGGGCAGAAAATCTTGATCGCGGGCGCGTCGGGCGGAGTCGGCTCAATGGCTGTTCAGTTGGCAAAAGCAAAAGGTGCGATCGTCATTGGCACAGCTTCGGGCAAAAACGAACAATTCGTCCGCGATTTGGGCGCAGACGAATTCGTGGATTACACGCAGCAACCGTTTGAAGAAGTCGTCAAAGACGTGGATGTTGTGTTTGATACGATCGGCAGCGACACCCAGGAGCGAGCCTTTCAAACTCTGAAAAAGGGCGGCTTTCTGGTGACATCGGCGCAGACTCCATCCGCAGAAAAAGCAAAAGAATTCGGCGTAGAAGCCGCGTTTGTCTTTTGTAAGCCGAACGCCGGACAATTAACCGAAATCAACCAGCTAATTAACCAAGGCAAATTAAAAATACACATCGAAACAATTCTGCCGCTCACAGAAGTTAAAAAGGCACATCAACTTTCCTTCATGGGGCGCACGCGCGGCAAAATTGTTTTACAAATTGGAGCATAGTCACGACTTATATCAATTACGGTTGCACCAGAATGATGTTGACGGTTAACAGTGAACAGTGAACTCGAACACAATCCAGGAGAAAACTAATGAAAATGAAAAAAGCACTAATCACAGGAGCCAATAAAAGTATTGGTTTAGAAACCGCCCGTCAACTGTTGCACAAGGGATATTACATTTACTTAGGTAGCCGTAATTTAGAGAATGGTTTGGAAGCAGTAGAAAAGCTGAAAGCCGCAGGATTAACCGATGTGGAAGCCATCCAAATAGATGTCAGCGATGATGAATCGGTAAAGGCAGCCCGTGCCGAAATCGGCAAAAAAACCGAAGTGTTGGATTTACTGATCAATAATGCTGGTATTCTCGGTGGCATGACTCAAACAACAAATACAGATATCACTGTTTTTAAACAGGTATTTGATACGAATTTGTTTGGCGTAATTAGCGTTACCCAGGCTTTCATGGATTTGCTGCAAAAGTCCGCCCAACCCCGCATCGTGAATGTAACATCAGGCTTGGCTTCGCTCACTCTGCACAACGACCCTACTTGGAAGTATTACAACGTTAAAGCGGCTGTTTACAATTCATCAAAAGCGGCACTTAATATGTACACCATTGCTTTGGCTTACGAATTGCGGGATACACCGTTTCAAGTTAATGCTGTTGACCCCGGATTTACTGCCACAGATTTCAACCAGCATAGAGGAACCGGTTCCGTCGAGGATGCCGCTGCGCGTTTAGTAAAATACGCCACCATCGATGCTGACGGGCCGACAGGAAAGTTTTTTAGTGATGACAACAGCCCAAAAACGGGAGAAAGCCCCTGGTAGTTTCAGTTAGTTAACAACGCTCATTGCGAGGAATGGATGCTATATAAAAAAGATTTTATAGTGTTGTTCGGATTATTGTCCAGTTAAACTTGAAAGTCGTCTGGAACTTTGGCTTGACTTACGGAATCATAGGCAGCATCCCAACGTCCATCAGGAATGAGAAATAACAGTTAGAGTATTGATGGTAGGAGCAACTAGCAAAAAAAACTATGACAGCAAATCCTTTGCGCACTAGAATTTGGCGATCGCAGTACCTACCATCGATCGAGTTGGTGCATGGTGTTTCTAAATGCTATTCATTACCCCGCCATTTTCACGAAGAATTGGAGCTGAACATTAAGCAGGGTGACGGCTGGCAGTTTAATTACCGAGGTACGACGCACAGCGTGCCCTCAGATACCTTGGTAGTGACACAACCCTCAGAAGCGCATCAGGCTGAGTCTAAAAGCGATCGAGATTGCACTTTCCGAGGGCTACGGGTAAGTGTAGATGTACTTCACCAGGTTGCAACAGAAGTTGCCGGACGCAAAACAGATATACCATTTTTTCCGATGCCTCTAGTCCACGATCGCGACTTTAACACACAATTCATTCGAGTTCATCAAGCCATAGAACGCTCCACCTCTCGGCTCGAACAACAGACATTAATCTTAGATTTGTTAGCACAATTAATTCTGCGCTATGCAGAAAATCCACTATATCTTGCTAAGTTAGGAGCGGAAATTCAGCCCGTCGATCGCGTTCGGACATATCTAGAAGAAAATTACGAGCGCGAAATCTCGTTAGAGCAATTAGCACGGGTTGCGAACTTGAGTTCCTTCCATCTCAATCGATCGTTTAGCAAAACATTTGGAATGCCGCCGCACGCTTACCAAATTCAAGTGCGAATTTTGCAGGCAAAACGGTTGCTCAGAAAAGCGCGATCGATCGAGCAAGTAGCCTTTGAAACTGGATTTGCGAGTCAAAGCCACTTTGGCTCACACTTCAAGCGGCTTGTGTGCGTTACTCCCAGGCAATATATTCAAGACAGCAAGAACGTGATAAATTTCGATGCTTAAATTCATTAAGCTGTAGACAGGTTAGCTCTCAACCAAGGTCGTCAGCTATAAATATGAATTCAAAGACAAAATCAAGGTGGACAATAGGTAAGCTATTAATCTCTTTAGTGGCAGTATTTACCGCTGTAGCTCCGTATTTGGCGGATTGGAACGTGACCCACATCTATAATCCAGCCTGGACTCCGCACGCTAAATTTCACAACGCGCAAACTATGGTTTTGGGCACGATACTAGGTTTTCTAACCATCTATTGTTTGTGGTTTAGAAAGGGGGTTACGGAAAAGCAAAAGTTAAACGAAGCGACGGTTTTGGCATCATTATATTGGCTGGCTCAATTACCTGCGACATTCTTTCCCGGCACAGCGTTGGCAGATCCGGGAGCAGTTAAAATGCCAGTCATTTTCGGCATCGAGTTTAACCAGTTAATCATGGATATTACACTTATTTTTCCTTTAATTACACTGGGTTATTACTTGGAAAACAGAGCGCTTAAAAAGGCGGACAGCTAACACCACGATTTTTGAGACAGCATCAAACTTAAACAGGCAAAACATCATGAAACCTACAATTTTAGTAGCAGGCGGAACGGGTAATCTCGGCGGACGAATCGTTAAAGCCTCGATCGCCAGAGGTGCGGAAGTTCGCGCTATTGTCCGTAACGGTAGCGAACCGGAAAAAATCAAAAAATTGACCGAACTCGGCGCGAAGGTAATGGCGATCGATATCTCGGACGCCGAGGCGCTGAAACAAGCCTGTCAAGGCGCATCCTGTGTAGTTTCGGCGTTGTCAGGACTGCACGATGTCATCGTTGACTCGCAAACCAAACTGCTTGATGCAGCGATCTCGGCGGGTGTCCCGCGCTTTATTCCTTCGGATTTCGCTTCCGATTTTACTAAACTGCCCGCAGGCGAAAACAGAAATTTCGATCTAAGAAAAGAGTTTCATCAATATCTGGATAAATCGCCAATCGCTGCTACTTCGATATTGAATGGAGCTTTTACCGATATTTTGAGCTATGGTACGCCACTCTATGATGTGAAAAATTACAGCGTCGGCTATTGGGGAGATAAATCCGACTGGAAAATAGACTTTACGACGATGGACAATACGGCGGATTATACCGCCGCCGCCGCACTCGATTCGGCAACTCCAAGAATTCTGCGGATTGCAAGTTTTCAAATTAGTCCTAACGAATTGGTTGCTGTCGGCAAAGAAGTTAAAAAGAGAGATTTCAAACTCGTCCCGATGGGAAGTATGGCAGATTTCTCGGTATCAAATAAAAGCGCTCGGGCATCACACCCAGAAGGAGAAAAAGAACTGTTTCCAGGTTGGCAAGGTATGCAATATTTATACAGTATGTTCAGCGTCCAAAATACACCGCTGGATAATGAACGCTATCCCGATGTCCAGTGGACGAGGGTGATTGAGGTGATTTCCAAAATTTAATGTCGAATAAACTTAAAACCCTCGTCGAATGTGTTGGATTAAAGTTAGTTAAATCGAAAAGTAAATGATCCAACTTCTTACAAGGTTGCGAAAGCTAAGTTATATCAATTCCCGCTGCGCTGAAATGATATAGAGGAGACGGCAGTGCCCTTGGACTACCGTGATTAATTGTAGGGACACGGCACTGCCGTGTCCCTACTGATTTATAAACCCGGGATGCGCTGTAAGTCAATCGCAATATCACACCTCGGCGCACCCTAAAAAGTGATTAAGAGGCTCAGAAATTTATTTTTGTAACTTCACCTGCGACGACATTAACTGTTTGTTGAATCTGACTGTTATCAACCTTTAACTGATAAGAACCGGGTGAAAGCTCGATCGCCCCAAACCATCCTTTACCATCCGCGCGCAGTTGACGCACCTTGCCACCTGCATTAATCGCCTGCAATGTCAAGTTCGCACCGTCACAAGTTCTATCGCACTTTTGCAACATTCCGGCGATCGCCCCAGCAGTCGGCCGCGACTTCCAAGGCATATCAGGAATCCCCGCCGGAGTGGCCCACACAGGCTGAGTTTGAACAGTTTTACCCGTTGCACCATCAACGTATTGACTAGGCTGCGACAGCGCGTTATAAAACCAATCATTACTCTGCGATAGGAATTTCCAAGGCTGACGCGGCAAATCACCACTACCGCCCGATCGCAATTCAACGTTACTGTAAATATTGGTGCTGGCGTAGGAATACAACGCCGTACCCACGACGTTATTTCCTTTGGCTGAAGGCGCTTGGGCGCGGCGGATTTGGGCGAGGGTGTCTTCGATGTAGTTGAGATAATTGCCAGGGCCGATCGCGATTTGGCGGTTGTACTGGTGGTCTTTAGCGTACTCGATCCAGTGGTCGTAACCCATCTTTTGCTGCGGCTTGTACTCGCGCTGGTAAGTCATCGGCATCGCCATGTCGAGAATACCTTCTTCCAGCCAAGCGCGCCAATCCTGCAATACTTCTCTGTATGGCTGCGTTTTATACCAGCCTGCATCGTTAGCTGGGCCGTCTCCCCAGGCGATCGTCGCTGCCGTAATTTTAACGCGCGGTTTAATCGCCATCGCTTCTACATAAAGCTTCCGCACTAAATTTGTCACTTGATCGCGCCGCCACTGCATCCACAGAGGATCGCTGGCTGCCGGTTTGCCCGATCGACCGTTTTGTTTGTTAAAACGGGCGATCGAAGTGGGATTGTAGCCCCAATTCGGCCCGCCGTAGCGCACGTAGTCCAACTGTACGCCGTCCACATCGTAGCGCTTCAGCAAGTCCAAATAGACGGAAACAGTATAATCTAAGGCGTCTGGATTGCCAGGATCTAGAAAACCTTTAGCTTCGCCGCTCGAAGTCAGCATCGCCCAATTGTCCTTTCCTGGAGCATTGGGCCCATGTTGTTGCCAAACGTGATTGGCGGGAAGTTTTCCGCCGGAAACCACTGGCAGCGTCACCATCCAAGCGTGTACTTCTATACCTGCGGCGTGGGCTTTGTCGATCAAATCTTGGAGGGGATCGAAACCTGCTGGAACATTCGGATCGGTGGTGCGGGGTTCGATCGCACTCGTGTAAAAGGCATCGCCGCGGCGGCGGACTTGGGCGACGATCGCATTTGCATTGGCCAGTTTGGCATCTGCGATCAATTTTGTGACTTCTTGGGGTGTTTTGAAGCCGGGATTAAATGCGTCTACCCAGAAGGCTCGAAATTCGGCGGCTTGGGTTTGTGGGGGTGGATTTGCGTTAGCGCGATTCGGAAACCAGTGTGATAACCAGCCTGGAGTCAGCAGAAAACTGATTGTTAAGCCGATCGAGAATAGGCTTGACAAAAAGAGTGTTTTAGTCTTTCGCATGAGGAATGTGTGAGAGAGCGTTTAACTGTCGTTTACGGACGTTTGGTGTGAGCGTCCGCTTGACATTTTGGCACATCTTTGAGTTAAAAAAACTGATGGCGTGAAACTGTGTTCTGGAATAGCGATCGCTTATACTGGATTCTGGTATTTTGTATACAATTGCCAGAATTTTTCAATGTACGAACGCACTGATAGTGAGATTGAAGCAATTCAAGAACTACTCTCGCCACACTTTGGAACTGGCTTTGAGCCTGACGAACTGACAAATAGCGAACAGACAATCATCGAACAGGTATTGAAGTATGTAGGTAGCCGATTTACCAGGATGAAATATATCCTCGGTCTTGCGCTTGATTTTGCGATCGTCGCACAGCGTCTATCTAATGTTGATGACTCTGCCAAAAGATTAAGAGAGAATCTGACAATTGAACAATTATTTCAACGTTATCAAGTTGTCACCGAACGGGGAGAACAACAGGCAAATACACTAACTTTAAAATTTGGTCTATCAACTCAAGTAGGTATCCGACGTATAGAAGAGTCAATTGTTCAATTTTTTCACAGTCTCAATCGTTCTAAATATCCCAGTGCGTATGTTTACAATACAGGTCAATGGCAAAAGTTTCAAGACCTGCTGATTCTCTGTTTTCGTCTGTCCGAGTCTGGACGATTTCAACTCTGTCAAAAACTTATTGATTTTGGTCTTGAACGATTACCAAAAAACATATTTATTACTAGAGACTCTTTACGAGTTCGCTTATTTTCCGAGATAGTAAGCAATTACCCGCGCAGCAATCCAGATGAGAATGGAGGTTTAGTTTTTCAAGCCATTGCTTGTGGTTATTTCAAAGCCGATCGACCTCATCTTAGCTTTGTCGTTGATAAGGTACGCACAGGTTCGTCCAGACAGCGGCGTTTTGGAGATATTGACTGTTATTACGGTCTCGATTTAGAAATATCAATAGAAGTAAAAGACTGCCACATTGGCCTGAAAAACCTCAAGCAACAATTGGGAAGTTTTCAGAAACAAGTAACAGGAAATCAAATTCTTGGTGTGGCTTTTGTACTCTCCATAGACGGCGAAGCAAGTTCTGTACTTAGCGACAGCGGCATCATTTCGTTCGCACAAGACGAGCTCATTAAATCCGTGACGATCTGGGATTGGCAAAAGCAGGATGCAGCCGTGCATGAAATGCTTCACTATCTTGCTCACATCGAACAAAATCCTAGTGCTGTTAACAGGCTGCTGGGATTTATTCGCGAGCGAGATCCCGAACACAATTCTCTTGCTTATTATCAAAGTTAAACTGAGATTTCAAGAGCAAGCTGAATGGGAAAGTTTAGGTCTGCATTCAGCGATTTGATTGGTTGCGATCGCGCTTTAATAATTTCCTCATCTGAGTGACTTTGATAAGCCTTAACAACTTCCTTACCTACCGCCAGTCCTAGTAGTGGCGGTACGGCATTTCCCACTTGAAGATACTGTGATGTTCTCGAACCAATCACCTCAAAATCATCGTCGAAAGATTGCAGCCTCAATCCTTCGCGGACAGTCAATCCCCGATGCTGACTTGGATGAGTGGCTCGTGCAGACGAAGGTTTTCTCATGTTAGATGTTACAGCAATAGCTGGTTTATCACTAGCTAGTCGAGCATAGCTATTGTGAAAACCGCTGGCTGGTTGAAGGATCTCGGGAATTGACTTTCTGTTGCCACCATCTGGGATATACTTCAGAATTTCAATTAACTTTTTTGAATGATTTGCAGCCTCGTGATGTAGCAGTATATTGGCGGTTTTCCGCCTAGCTATTTGATAGTCATTTTGTGGTTTAATCTGGTAACTTTTACATATTTCTCCAGAATTTAATGGTGGCAAATCTGAAATTGCCTCAGCTACAGTCACATAATAGTGAGAACTTGGCACTGGAAACTCAGGTGGCAGCAATCCATCCAGCCAACCTATAAAAAAAGCACGTTTTCGTAGTTGGGGTACGCCGTAGTCAGCAGATTTTAAAAGGCGACATTTCATGTGATAGCCAATATCAGCAAAGCTAGCGATAACTGAATCGCGCACTTTTCCTTCCTGCATCACCAGCATTCCTTCAACATTCTCGATAATCACATAAGCAGGACGAATCTCTGCCACCAAGTCGCGAAAATTGCGCCATAAAGAATTGCGAGGATCTGTGCTTTCTCGCTTGCCAACTGTGCTAAATCCTTGGCAAGGTACTCCGCCAGTAATAATGTCAATTTCTGCTAGCGAAATTTTAAAAAATTCCTCTATTTCGGCAACGGTTGTCTGGGTTAAGTCAGATACCAGACAGGGGAGTGGAGATAGGTTGCGTTCAAAAGTTTGTTTGGCATTTTGACAGTAATCTATGCCACCAATTGCTTGAATACCAGCACGTTTAAAACCAAGAGTTAACCCTCCAATGCCACAAAACAAGTCAAGGCTACGTGGAAAATGCTGGGTTTGAGTTTTTTTCATCGTTAACTACCTCTTGAGAGAACTATATGGAATGTAAATATACTTTTACGAAGTTACGGCACTTCTGACTGGGATCAGAATTTCAGGGCTGACTTAGTTCATTTTAACGGACAACATCTGTTGCAGGCTTATTCAAAAGATGAAAATATTTGTGAGCCAGAATGATGCTAAAATACGCTGTTTGTATGGCTGGTGCTGGCATCAGCACAACATATACTGTGATGTCAGCGGTTGAATTGACCGGAAATTGTCGATCGCACTCAGTAAACCAAATCAGTAGTTAGGCAAAATATGTCTGCAATGGAAAAAAAACCGATCGATGGATTGTGGGTATCAGTATTGTACTTCGCTCAGGGTCTCCCGTACACCGTCGTTAATTTAATGTCGGTGATTTTTTTGAAAGGGATGGGAACCAGCAACGAACTAATCGGATTGACAAGTTTGTTGTCTTTTCCCTGGGTATTAAAAGGTTTGTGGGGCCCGGTTGTTGATTTGTATTCAACTAAACGTAAGTGGATTTTAACAACGGAAATTATTTGTGCTTTTCTGTTTGCTTTCCTAGCTTTTGGTGTGTTGACGCCCCTGGCTGTTATTATATCGCTGGTTGTCTTTACAGCGATCGCCTTTGTTTCAGCGACTCACGACATCGCCATTGACGGATTTTATTTAAACACTCTCAATAAAGACAAACAAGCACTATTTGTCGGTGTTCGCAACACGGCTTATAGAGGTGCTGTGATTGTCGGTAGCGGTCTCTTGGTTTTCTTGGCAGGTAAACTAGCAGAACAGCATTTAATCCCGGTAAATACAGGCCCTAGCAAAACATATGAAGAAATTCCGCTGTCACTTTTCGGTTCGTCTTATAATGTGTCTCCGATTAACTACGGATGGGCGACAGCCTTTGGCATTTGCGCGCTGATTTTTGTGCTGATTTATCTGTTTCAGCGGTGGTATCTTCCCTATCCTAGAAATTATGCTGCGGAAACAGGCGCACCCCAACAAACAACCAGCTTTTTCGAGGCATTTAAAACCTATTTCCAGCAAGATAAAATTGGTTGGATTGTTACTTATGTCTTGATTTTCCGATTGGGCGATGCCTTAACATTCAAAATGGCACCTCCCTTTTTAATGGATAAAGTTGAGAAGGGAGGATTGGCGGTTTCTACGTCGGAGATGGGTTTGCTATCAGGTACTGTCGGGATAATTTTTCTGTTAATCGGAGGGTTGCTGGGCGGTTATTTGATTGCGAAACAAGGACTGAAAAAATGGATGTGGCCGACGGCTATCCTGCAAAATTCGACTAACCTGTTGTATTGGATGTTGGCAATCAATCAACCAGGGATTGAATGGGCCTATGCTGTAAATTCGATCGAGCAATTTACTTACGGGCTGGGTGTAGCTGCCTATACAGTGTTCTTAATGCGGACTGTCCGCCCTGATTACGAAGCATCCCACTACGCGATTACCACGGCTTTTATGGCCGCAGGAGTGCTGATTCCGGGCGTTTTTAGCGGCTACTTACAGACTGCATTGGGCTATCAAAATTATTTCTTGTTCAGTTCACTGGCTGTGATTCCTGGTATGCTGACGATTTTCTTTTTGCCGCTAGAAGACGAGCAAAAATTAGCATCTATGCCCAGACCCGGACTGGACGATTTGGATTAATATACAGCAAGATTGCAGATTGAACTAGCATATTTGAGAAATAAGGACACAACAATGTTGTGTCCCTACCAAATATCTGTCTTGTAACAGGGAACTAAATCACAATAAAATCGTTGGCTGTTAGCGGGCTTCTTCGGAGACCGGGAATATTAGCAAGAGCTTGGCCGTTACTTGCAAGTTCGATGGTTGTTGAAATATCGCCTTGAGTGATTTTCAGTTGGTTGAAGGTCAAACCTTTGCTTAAACCGATTAAATCTTGACCCTGTTGAAAGTCTAAAATTGTGTCCGGGCCAGCGGTTGGTGCTAACACTAATACGTCGCGTCCAGCGCCGCTAATTATCAGGTCTGCACCCAATCCTCCGATCAGCGTATCGTCTCCTTCTCCACCGTTCAAAACGTCGTCTCCTTTGCCGCCGTATAGCAGGTCGTTGCCGATGCTGCCGCTGATATTATCCATGCCGCCGTTGCCGCTGAGAGTGTCGTTTCCGCCATTACCAATGATAATATCGTCTCCGGCAAAACCTGAGGCTGTATTGTTGGCATCGTCGCCTACTAATTTGTTAGATCGAGACGGATCTAAAGCAGCTTTGATTGCTACTGTGTTTCCGATAAAAGAGCCTCCAGGAGAGGTTCTTAATTGCTCTAAACTGCTGCGGGTTCGCAGTGCTGTTCCCTGTAGTGGCAGTGCGTAGTCTAAGGCTGCCAACAACTCTAAATAATCGGAATCGGTGAAAGTGAAATCAGGGCGGTTCAACTGGTCTACAGAGATATCTGTTTTATTCAAACCGGGAGGAGGAGAGCTTAACAAACCAGTTTGTGTGTGTTTATCTAAGACAAGTGACGGGTTGATAATTGGGCTTGTATATGTTTCTAAAACTACTTTTCCCGGGATAAAAGCTTCTCCTCCTAAGCTGACAAAATCGCCGCTAACTATGTAGTGAGTTACAGTTTTACCTGCTCCGGCTTTTTGCTTATATGTATTGACGCTACTCTGAGCAATTCCGGGAGAATTGAAGGTGACAATATCTCCGACAATAGATGTAAATTCGGTGGCTGCTAGCTGCGTTAAAGCACCGCCCAAGCTGTGTCCGAGCAGGTCTGGCCCTAAGCGGCGGGGGTTTTTTGCTGTATCTTGACTGATTTGTGTCAGCCAATTTCCTAAGGCTTGTTTGTTGGCTTCAAATTGGTTGAAACCGACGCCTCGCTTGTCTCCGTTGGCAAGGTCGTCTACGAGGGAGTCGGTGCCGCGAAATACTAGAACTGGCGGTTTGTCGGGGGTGGTGGAAATTAAGCCGATCGCGTGAAATCCAGTTAGCGGATCGTCAAAAGTGCGATCGATCTGGTAACCAGCAGCAGCCAAACCTGCTTGAACTAAAGTTTGAGACTGGGGGTTGTTATCTATGTAAACTAATTGCTTGGCTATGGTTTCGTAAGCGGCGGGAGAGGAGGGCATATTTTTATTGTTTCCTATTGTTTGATGGTGATTGGCTTTTTAAGCTACTTAACTCATTTTACAGGAAACCGCACTTATTTACAATATTAATTTTTCTATTAGCTGCAACTAAAACCATACAACAATCTGCTTGAAAAACCGGATTAAGTAACAATAATAAATCTAAACATAATTGGGCGATCCAAAAACAAGGAGGTTTTAATGTCACCCAAAATACAAAATTTTTTGTCACTAAAGCTGTACAAAATCCGGTCGGGTAATGTCGCTCGCCACCACGCCTGTGAGAATAGCAAGAATTTCACCAGTAACCGGGATAGTAATTAAAGCTCCGTCAGCACCCGGGCTGACTTTAATTTGAGCAAAAGTTAGACCCCGCGATAATGCAATTAAATCTTCACCTTTTGTAAAATCGGCAATTACATCTGCTCCGCCGCCGGATTCCAAGACAAATCGATCGCGCCCCGCGCCACCAATTAAAAGATCGTTGCCAAACTCACCCGACATCAAATCGTTGCCCTCGCCGCCCTCCAAATAATCGTTATCTCTGCCGCCGTACAAGAAGTCGTCGCCAAGGCCGCCGAGCAAGCTGTCATTACCTCGATTGCCTCTGAGAGTATCGTTACCAGCGTTGCCGATAATGGTATCTTGTCCACCGCCTCCGGTAGCAGTATTGTTGCGAGCGTCGCCTAGTAAATAATTCGGTTGTAGGGGAGCCAAACCAAATTGCATTTGTCTGATTAAGTCCACAAAAGAAAATTGTGGTGCTGTTCTCAAACTCTCTGCACCGGCTCGGTATCTAATGGCGACTGACACGTTGGGGAGCGGCAAATTGAGCGCTGCAATAAATTCGTTAAAATCTGAGTCGTTGTTGGTATAGGCAAAGCCGGGACTGTTTAAGTCTTCAAGGGGAATTTGTCTTTGAACAAAATCTGAGGGCGGAGTTGTTAACAAATTTTCAATTCGATGTTTTGCTAAAACAGTTAAAGGATTAATGCTCGGGTCTATAAAGCTTTGAAGAAATACTTTTCCCTGTATAAATGCTTCGCCAAACAAGCTGACAATATCACCGCTGACAATGTAGTGACTGACATTTTTGTTGCCGACTTTGCTGAGGTTTCTGCGAAAATTGTTGGCGATACTTGCTGACACTCCCGGAGAGTTGAAAGTCAAGATATCGCCAGTAATTGATATGTATTCTGTTGCTACGATTTGAGCGATCGCTCCGCCCCAACTGTGACCCACGACATCGGGCAATAATTTGCTGGGGTTTTTAGCGGTATCTTGACCGATTTGTGTGAGCCAGTTTTTGACACTATCTTTGTTGTTTTCAAATTCCGGCAGCCCAATGTCCGGGGAGTCGGAAAACGTAGCGTCGCCGTCGATGAAGTCGGTACCTCGGAATACCAGGACTGGCGGTTGTTTGGGATCGGAGGAACCGAAGCCGATCGCGTAAAAACCTGTTTCTTGGTCGTCGAATACGCGATCGATATAGTAGCCGTTATTATCCAGGAATCGCGAAACTTGATTTTGAGCGCTCGGCTTTTGATTCAAAAAAACAATTGACTTAGCTAGATATTCATAAACAGCAGGCGATGCACTCATAATATTTTATTTGGTGTTTTTGGGTGTTGGGGGTCGCCAGAAGTGTTGAGCTAATTTGGCACTGCCAGCCATTATAACTGACAAGATTTGTATGGTACACTTGATAATATCTACTCAAAAATCAATTTTTTGCGGTTATGGCTATCATTCGTCAATACATTGCTCCATTTATAGCGGTATTAGTATTTTTAGCGGCTCTGGTAGCAGTCAGCGCTCGCATCTTTTTGCCGGCTGACATGGCTGCCCCAGCACCGATTGAGGAAGCGATCCCCCAAAAGCAAGCGGCAGCAGTGAATCCAATTTTCTTGGGGCTAAATTATTCCCCTCTCCGTGTCCGCTAAACCGATGTCAGCCCAGATATTACCGGGCTACTGGCTGCGATCGGGTTCTGGACTCGATCGCGCAAAACTGCTAAAGTTCCTCCACCATACTTACCGAGAGCTTTACCCCGATCGGGAATTGGGACATTTGGCTCAAACTGTTGACCAGTATTTTTCTAACCAGACGCCGCTTTGGTGGGTTGAGTGCCTGAAAAACAACCGCTTGGAGGCAGAAAATTTTTCCGGGCTGCCCTCGCAGTCTGCCAATCCCAAATCGGTTGTCGGGTGTTTGTGGTTGGGAAATGCGATCGACCAAACCACTGGAGAGCGCCACGGTCACATTTTTCTGCTCTACATAGCACCGGAACACCGCCGTCAGGGACTCGGTGCAGCTTTAGTTATTCAAGCAGAAAATTGGGCGCGTTCAAGGGGCGATCGGCAAATTGGTTTGCAAGTTTTTCTGAGCAATCAGCCGGCGATGAATCTCTATCAAAAATTAGGTTATGAGAGTCATTCTGTATGGATGATCAAATCTCTTTGAAAAACTACAAGTATAGCTATTCTCAAGGACGGCGAGGTATATAGGGTAATTGGTAATAGGGAGTATCTCAGTTTTGCATTTATAGTGCTGTCCCCGCGTGCGTGTATAAGCTTTGCTGTGCGGGGACACCACGGAAAATAAAAAATGCTTCTTGCAAAACTGAGATGCTCCCAGGTAATAAAGCAATCGCTCGTGTTCGACCGAACTTGAGAACTACTATATTTGTTTCTAGTCAAAACTTTACTTCTGATTCATTCAAATGCTCGGGACGAATAGTTCTCACTGCGAAGTTTATGGATGACTAAAGTCCGGGCTACAAACTTAGGTAACAGCAGAGGTATTTGTTTGTAGTCATGTGCGCCCGATCGCACCCTACAATTATTGACCGTTAACTGAGTTGCACTCGGAGCATCCTCTGTGCGGTAAAGTTTTTTTATGAACAATAACGACTACCCCAACGGCCTCGATCTTGATACGGAACTGGAAAGCCCTTTGGATCATTTTGATGACTCCGAACCCCCGCTACCAGATCCAGAGGAAATGCTGCCTTTGCTGGAATCGCCGGAACCTCAGCACCGGATGATGGCGGCACGGGCTTTTTGCGAATTGCAGGACGATCGCGCGATTTCGCATCTAATTAATTTATTGAGAGACGGTTGTCCCTTGGTGCGGGTAAGCGCCGCCTATGCTTTGGGGCGAAATCCGAGTCCCGATGCTGTGGAACCGCTGATTCTTCAGCTCAACCGCGATTGGAACGGTTACGTTCGCAAAGGCGTAGTTTGGGCCCTGGGAAATTGCAGAGATCACCGCGCTTTATCGCCCTTAATTGATGCTCTGAGAACCGATATTTCGGCGGTGCGTTTGTGGGCGGCGAGTTCTCTGGGTCAAATGGCCAAAGTTGGTTACTATGTGGTGATTGCCGGGATTCCGCCGTTAATTGAAGCGCTGCGGGGAGATGCTGTATCGGCTGTGCGCAGTAACTCCGCTTGGGCGATCGGGCAACTGGCGCGCGAGTTACCGAATAATGTAGTGTACGCTGGGGCGATCGACGCTTTAATTGAATCATTAGAAGAAGATCCAGACATGGGCGTGCGCGACGATGCTAAATCTTCGCTGTTGCGAGTCGGAGACCCGCGCGGTTTGCAGATTATTGAAGACTTAGAAATGGAAGGAATATTATAATGAATATTCCCAAATTAAACACCGTTTACAAATTAGCAATTACCCGTTACCAATTATGAACTTTATCAATCCCAAAACAGATTTTGGCTTCAAAAAAATCTTTGCCTCCCCCCAGCACAAAG
>NZ_JAUBOJ010000002.1:0-71013 GCF_036700185.1 Microcoleus sp. BM001215392
GCACTCGAATTGAGCGTAAACTCAGAGTTGAATACGGAATAGTACCATCAAATCTGACCTCTGCAACTGAGGTAATTTCAAATCGTGCTGCTGCACCAAATACTCAGGAGAATCATTCAACTATAACACAAAATAGTAGGCGAAAAGAAAAGGCGATCGCTAAAAGCGTTGATGGTTCTAACAAGAAGATGAAAGCACGAGTCGGCTAGGGTAAATCTTCAGACAAACAAGCCTGGGAGGTTTAACTAACAGCAGATAGTTGTTATATCGCTATCTGCTAAACCTTTTTTTTGAACTAATTTAGGAGAACTTAATCCATGAAAAAACAAAACAACCATTCCTTTGATATTTCAACATTTGACACAATTATCTACCGGATTCATCGAGGAAAACTTGCCATCTTAATTGAGGATGGAGACAATCGCCTCGATATATCGTTTCCTATAAAAGATGGGCGATTATTTGTCCTCCTTGGTTCTATAAGAGCCGCTGTAGCTGAAGCAATGACCGATTACTTGGAAGTAGAAGCCTACGGAGATGAGCCGCTACTATTATTAAGTGGATCTTTGAATAAGTTTAATTAATACCAATAAGGGGGCTAACGCCCATAAGTAGTATGACAAGCTATTAAATAGCATAGCAAAAATGAAATGGTTGACACCAGAAGAGGCAGTCGCGGCTGCTAATTTATCGGTAACGAGCGAAGAGTTAATTGAGTATACAATTCAAGCCGAAGATGAAGAAACAATAGAGGAAAAATTCCAAAAGATTGGACTGCTATTTGACCGCGATCGCTGGCAAGCCAAAAAACATTATCTAGGTCTCCTCTCGCCAGCTAAAGTTAAAAAACCAGTTGCTACTGAATCATCAACCTCTGCAAGCGATTCAGAATCAATAGATGATGATAATTGGGCAGAGGAAGATGAAGAAAATACTGTCTTTGAAACTGAACAATCCCACACTTTACAATCCGAACATCAAGAAGAACCTTATATCTTCGAGAAATGTACCGTCGAACTGCACCTGACATTTAAACCAGATGACGGCCATCCAGACGGACGAATTGTAATTATTTCCGCAAGTAGTCACAGGGACTTTCCAGTTAGCGAAAAGATAAGAGAGTCATCATTGGGAGAATTACCGCCACCTCTCAAAGAACTGCTGAAGGAACTTGTAGCAGATTTTCCTAATTGCCAAGTGCGGCGACAGATTGCTAATGCTCGCAACCAAAAGAAAAGAAGCGCTAACCCAAATAAACCTGGAAGCGAAGCAAGTAGCACCACTACGTCTACAACTTCTACAGAGTCTAAAACTACTGGAACGCAACTGACCTTATTTGGGATTTGAACGACATACCTACTTTTGGGAAAAAAAAATGACTTCAAAAAAGAAAGTGCTAATTTCCTTCGAGGGACAACAGCATCCTGTTGATGAGGAAATAGCAAATGATGATAACGAACTCCGCAAATTGCTCACAACTTATTACCCAGATTGCGCCAACGCCGACATCATTAGAAAACCTGGAGAATTGATTACAGTAGCCAAACGCAACGGCTCTAAAGGAGTAAAATAACCATGAAAATGACTCCTTTAGAATTCCTCATCAATGCACCAGAAGAAGTCAATCCAGCACTATCTATGTGCCGGAAACTACAACGGTTAGAGCTTTCTGGCGAACTCGATAGCGCGACTATGAAAGAAATGGTAAAAGCTATTGACTTAGCTATTTCAAAAGGGACAGACGACGTGAGAGCAGTTGAGCAAACCAAGGAACGACTGTTAAATAGTCGCTCTGTAGCTGGTGCAGTTCCAATGGGGTTTTAATATGGCTGCAATTTGGAATGCTAAATCCGCTCTGCAAATATTACAGCAGTGCCAACCAATCATCGATTTTCAATCAGCAACCGATTATTTGTTAGATAAACTGAACACCTATCAGCTACTCAGTCTTTATCAACAATTGTTTCCTTTGGAATGGGAAAAAAGCCAATCGGAACTCTACTCGGAAGATGAAAATCACAGTCCGAAGGAATTGGAGTTTATTTCGCTAGTTAACGAACATTTATTTCCGATTGACGACATAATTTTAGAGGGCGCTTATGAAGAGCGCCTCTATCAAATTCCTGTCTCGCCTAAAGGAATAGATTGGCAAGACCATGAAGAAGGAATTGACGCATTGCGAAGTGGATGGCAGATATTACTGCCGCTTTCGCAGTCAGGTCGGTGGTGGTTGGAATCGGTAGTAGGCGATAAAGGAGAATCGTGGTACGAATGCACGTTTGGATACAGGTTGAAAGACATTTCACATCCCGAACAAACTAACTTTAAACTTCTTAAAACATTAGCCCGTCGCGTTGCACCTCCCATCAGCGATTTGCCTACAGCCTTAGCACTTCTTGACTTAAAAACTGGCAATATTTGGCTAGACCAAAGTGTTTGCTGTGAAAGTTACTGGAATCATAATTTTGAATCAAGACCCTGGACAATTGAAGACATTAAATTCCTAGCAAGTGAATGGAAAAAAGCTAGTCAGCTACTAGATAAAGCCTGCGAATTGATTGACTGGATTGAATCTGAGCCTAACACCAATTTCTCACACCTCTTAGCATTATGGAATCTGACATTGCATCTGAAATAATTCGAGAGGTACTGGAGGTAGCCCCCCGAAAATTGTCTACTATTCAAGCCGAACTTCTCTTTATTGAGGGCGGTACTTACATTTTTCACTATCAATCGGGGGACAGTTCCAAGTACAAATGCCTGTCTCCAGCAACTCTGCGAGCCGCTTTTGCCAATACACCCATTGATTCGGGTTGGATAAACCCTGAATCGGGGATAGTACGTTGGGGAACTGGCAGCGCCGGGGAATGGACAATCAAATTCGTGCTACCTCAGAAACACGAAATAAATTTGTTGGAATCAAAGCATTTAGTTTCTTTACCAGCATTGGTGTTCTTGGGGTTGAAATCTGATTACTGGGTTTGGGCAATTAAAGGCTCTAAATTTGACCCGGAAGCAGATGCTTTTCACGTTCCGCTGCCCAACGTCTATTTGCATTCCTATCAACCCTGTGGACGCATCTGCTGGGGAGATAATAAACCGCCTGTAGCTTCGCCCAATACTATTAAAAAAGCTTGGGAATTGTTCATCTCTAGTCCCTTTAACGGACATTTGAGTGACGGCAAATCTAGGGCGCAACCCAGTGACGTGCGCTTGCAGCTCGAAAAAGCAGGTAAACGTTCATCTTACCCAGTTAAAGATTTAGTCAGCACGAACCAAACGATTGCCAAATTAGTTTCAGCAATAACTGATGATTGAACCACGTAAACAGAATCACTACAACTTAGAATTTGTCGATTATAAGATTGTCAAACTCGGAGACAATCTGCCGTTTCACTCTAGCAGTATGTTCGAGTATCTGATTGGCAGCAATGGCATTTTTGTGAGAGCGGTTAGACTGGGGTTAGAAGTGATAATTCCGGTGGAAATTTTTACCGCGTCAATCAGAGGATTAGAACCGATTGAGCATTTAGTCCGATTAACTCCCGGACGAATCCCTCAGCAGATACTCATCCAACTGTGGAAAGAAAGTTGTATCGCCGCGCTTGCAGAACCACCGTTAGAAATCACTTTCCACATTCATCAGGAACAAGGACAATGGCGGCTCGTAATTCCAGAGCAAACGCAAAGTTCTGCTAAATGTAGAGCAATTGAATACGGTTTAGATTCTTCGTACATTAACGCCACTGTAGAAGTACATTCGCACAATCGGATGGCAGCTTTCTTCTCAGGTGCAGATGATGCAGATGAAGGGGGTTTCCGCATTTTCGTAGTTTTAGGGAGAGTGACTGAATCGAGCGCTGAAATTATTTGCCGCGTGGGAGTTTATCGACAGTTCTGGCACGTTCCGGCTGACTGGATATTTGAATTACCGAGTTTCATTGTAGATGTCACAGTTGGTGGAGAAAAAGACGATTTGATTGATAAATTCTACTCCAGTTCTGTTGCGCCATCTTTGTTAGATGACCCAATCGAATTGTAAACAAGATTTGGAGATTTACCCCATGTTTAATTATGATTATTTGTCAGCTTCGCCTTTGATTGTCAGACAAGCTGATTCGATTGATTTTTGGCTAATTGGGGCGGGAGGAACGGGTTCTTGGCTGTCTTACCATATTGCACGGCTGGCACGGAGTTTGGGTAAGTCGGGGAAAAAGGTGCAATTTGCGATCGCAGATCCCGATCGAGTTGAAGAAGGGAACATCAGCAGGCAAGCTTTCTGCGATAAGGAAATCGGACTGCCCAAGGCGCAGGCTCTAGCGTTGAGATACTCTATCGCTTGGGGAGTTGACACGACGGCTTTCGTGCAGGAATTTGACCCCAAGCTAATCCGCTACGCCTACGACAAACTGACCATCCTGGTGGGGTGCGTGGATACAGCAGCCGGGAGAGCGGCAATTAATCAGGCTCTGGAGTTAAACCAATTTTACAGCCGTTCTGAAATTCCCCGCGTGTGGTATTTGGATTGCGGAAATCATGCGGCAGCCGGACAAATTTTGCTGGGCAGTTCTTTGGAAACTGACCCGGACTTCTATAATTTTGGGGGGTTGGGATGTGCTAGGCTGCCATCTCCGGTGCTCCTGGCTCCTGACCTTTTGAAACCGAAACCTGAAGAGTTGACAAATAATCTATCTTGTGCTGAGATGGCAGTGCTGAATGTGCAGAGCGAGGGCGTGAATGTTCGAGTGGCGGCTGAGGCGGCGGATTATTTGTACCGGATGGCTGCGGGCAATCTCAAGCGGTTTGCGACCTATTTTGATTTGGAGAGTGGGACGGCGCGATCGCTTTACATTACCCAGCATTCGGTCTGTGTGGCACTAAAATCTAATGCTTGAGTTCAGCATCCGTCATCGACCTTATCCCAACCAATGATCCAATGGAAAATTTTCCATTGGGCATAGCCAAACCAAGAGGCCATATCAGGGCGGCTACCGCCGCCCCATCGAACCAAACACCCCATGCCTCTGCTATGTGTCCCCCTACGCCTAGACCCTATCGATATATGTAGGGTCAGCCTGAATTCGCTCGTCGAAGTCCATATTCTCCCATTCTTCAATAACCCTCCCCGGTCTGTCCATCAAATCCGCAGGAGCACTGCTGGGACGCACGAATGGGTATTTATCCTCATCTTCAGGAGCGATCGCCAATTCCACCAGCTCAGTATCTTCATCTTCAAACAGAGCCGGATTAACAATTGTATCAACCTTTAGTTCCATTTCAATCACCTCAAAAACACTTCCAACGGTCAACACTTGACCAAGTTTCAATCTGCTAAGGCTTAGATAGACTTTTCTTACCTGCCTTACCAACTGTTTCAACAATTCCTATTATAACACCTCGATTCTAGGGAGAAATCAACTCATGGTCGCCACAGTTTGTACCGAACAAGGACTCAAGATTCCCGTTTTTGATGCCGCTTACACTGATGCCAAAGGTCGAAATGTAGGAAAATTTTTCAACAACCCAGAAATCCTGCGGCACTCGATTTTGCAAGCAATATTTGAACCTGAGGAACTGAAGACATTAATGATCGTCAAACTCGACAAATCCAATCCTGATTCTCGCCAATTACGCGCCAGCATCCACGACCCCGAAGATGGCATCAAGCGACGCATGATATTTCAATCTGGCAACAGTTATTACTTTGGTGACGAAACCCTAGCCAAAAAGATAGGAGACTTATTCGCAACCGAAAAAGACACCGCCTGTCGCTACGGTTCTCTACTGGTCAGCACTTGTATGTCCGGCGTATCAGAATGCGACAACCTGCGAGTAAAAATTGTTGATTTCACCGACCCGCAATATGCTAAATATCGAACCGGAGACTGTCACGGTGCAATCAGTTCCGACTTACTCAAAAGCATCGGTGGCGAGAAAAATCGAGCCAGCCAATTTCGTTTCGCTTGGCTTCGCAGTTGGAATACAGACAATACAGAATCCACACCCCAAGTCAGCTTTCTGGCTAAAGGAACGCTCCGTCCCGATGACAATTTACTCGACTCATTAGCCGACTCCAAAGGTAATAAACCCCAACTGATTTTAGACCGTTCCAGCATCAAAGGCATCAATAAAAAACAACTCCAAGAACTCATTCCTTGTGGCGATTACGAATTACCAAAAGCCATCCTTGGCAATCGCAAAAACAGTCAAATCGGCATCACCCAAACTAGCTGGCAGTCCACCGGGGTTTGGTTCGACGAAGCAGCCCAAAGACAAGACCTAGTGCCAGCAGCTAAAGCCGAAGCCCAAAGGCTGGCAGCATTGCAGCGCGACCCGATGAAATTGCGCCAAGCCATGATTGAAGATTACGACAGGCGCGAAGCATTTTTGGCTCGTTTGAACGAAAGAAAACTCAAGGAACAGCAGGACAAACTATCAACTACAATTGACGACGAAATAAACGGTGACAGCGAGGAAAGTACCGAAGATAAAAAGCGGGAAAGACAGGACATTCAGATGCTCAAAGCCGATAAATTCGGACTGATGATAGGCAGTCCCGAATTCACCAATATGGCAGAAAGGTGGCTGGCATCCAAATGGCGAAATCTGGCAACCAGGGGAGCTTTATCAATGACCTCAGCAATGGCTCTACCCTGCGAAGATTTACCCAAAGGCACGGTTTGCGCTAACCATTTAGAAGAAGGAGAATGCGTTCAAGGTCGATTCCCAATTCTCAACAAAGACGGTCTGAGGATATATCAAAATGTACACGCAAAAAACCTGGAAAATATTCCAGAGGAAACCCGCAGTGTCATGGCGAAAATCAAAGGGGTAATTTGGTTCAATCCCAAAGACTTAGAAAAGTTCCATCAAGGTGATTTTGACGGTGACGAACCCTTTGGCATTGAATCTCAAAAAATCCCTCACATTGCCCAACAAATATTACCAGCAAAAGACGGATTATTTGACTTCGGGGAAGTGATACAAGCGGAGAAAGTTCCATATACGAAAGTTCGGTATCGAGAAGACGATTCTGAAGTCAGACAAGGTAAAGTTAAAGCAGGCGATCGCAAGTTTACCACCCTAGAACAAATCGGAGTTGCCAGTTCTCAAAATGAAGTCGGCATCGTCGCTTTAGCCATTGGTAAAGTAGCAGCAGCACTCCCCAACCCCGGCGAAGATGAAAAGCTATTTCTCAAGCAGCAGAAGCGATTTATTGCCGCTCTTAGCATCATGGAACAGTACGAAGTTGACTACCAGAAAAACTCGCTGCGGGGTAAAGATGCCAAAGAAGTGAAAGAGAAAACAGGTTTAAACCCCGACACTTTACTCGAAAAAGTAGACGAATGGTGCGAGAAACATAAAAGCTGCACTTACTTTTTCCAGTACAAAGGAGACGACCGACTGTACAAACAATTTCCCATGCCCGCCGATTTTCCCAATGCTGTTTACGTCCTAGCCAAAGAAGCCGTTAACCCTTATTGGGAACAGACGCGACTCATCCACCGCAACCGAGATGAATTTCAGCACATTCTTCCCCCTATTCCGGCTCATTTAATCGTGTCAAAAGACAATCGCCAGCAACTGAATGCAGCAGGCCTTGAGTATGAAAAAGAAGGGAAGGAATTGCACGTTTCCTATGAGTACAAAAATGCCTTAGTAGAGAGAGGAATCGAGTACCGACACAGCAAAGAAAATGACCTGCCTTGGGAAGAAAACGAATTGCAATGGGCAAAAGACCTCGTGCAGCGCTTTCAAGAGGACAAAAGCATTATCTACGATCGCACTGGCAGCGACATCAAAGCTCGCAAAGAGGAAATGGGAAAACTTTATGACAGCTATCGAGCCGAAATTGACGAAATTTGGGATACTCCTGACAGAAAAACCAGGGCTGCTCATGCCTTATTCCAAGCTACCCACACTTCCGATAATCTGAGCAAACACCGGACAATTTGCCAGAAGGTGGCAGAGGATTTGGAAATTACCTTTTCCCTACAACAAGACTACGAATTGCTGCACGAAGCCTTACCGCGAGATGTCTACGTGCTGCAAGTTCCTTTTCAAAAAGTGAAAACAAAAGATGGCAGAACTATTGACCTTCCTAACCAATGGAAAGATGCACTCGATAGCAAAGGAATTGAATATGAAGCCACTGCTCATCCCGAATTGCCTCTAGTCGAATTCGCCTTCAAAAACTTACCCCAAAACATGATAGCGAAACTCGATGCCAAATACGGAGATAATTCTAACGATCGCATCGACACCGACTCTTTGAAGGTAACAAACTACTCCGGCAATGAAACCCGACTCCTCATCGTCCCTCCCGTCGATTGTCGGTGGATTGAATCTCAAGATAAAGCAGGTAGAGGCGCACTTGTCTACAAATTATTCATGGATGAAATCTCCGATGCTTTGTCAAATTATCGGGTAAATCAAATAGAAGTAGTCAATGTCAAACATCCCGATAATGACTACTCAGAGGAAGATTTCTCCAAGCCAAAATGGAAGGATCGGAAAGTAACTCTGCAAGTGGGAACGATCGATTTACCTCCCACTCACGAGAAGTATTACCGATTTCAAGGCACTCCCATTATCCAGCTTGACGGGAAAAATTTGGGTACATTTTCCCCCGAAAGTCCTAAGTTGCCCCCTGGAACTACTTTTGAGGCAATGCTTTCCCCCGACAAAGGCGGCCGGTCGGTTATGCTGAAAGTCGATCGCGAATCGATTCGGTTGCCTGAAATTCAATTGCCATTGATCGATTCACCTGAAGTATCTCAGAGTTTTGATTTGGCGAAGCCTGCGGGAAACGCGATTCGCTCAGCGATCCGCCCAAACGGAATCGCTCAAAACAGTAGCACGTACCAACCGCCAAAATTCCAACAAGAATCTGCTTCAAAACCAGAAACGGCAGTT
The DNA here is from genome assembly GCF_036700185.1 of Microcoleus sp. BM001215392. Taxonomy (NCBI): domain Bacteria; kingdom Bacillati; phylum Cyanobacteriota; class Cyanophyceae; order Oscillatoriales; family Microcoleaceae; genus Microcoleus; species Microcoleus sp. BM001215392. The sequence goes on from NZ_JAUBOJ010000002.1 coordinate 8,917, forward strand.
AATAACGGAAAACGCGACACCACCAACGCTAAAGCTGACAACTGGCGGCTTTCTCTGCAAGACACGCTCTTTAGCGTCGTGTCGGAAACCTACAAACAACGGCGATCGCACCTTCCTTCCCATAGCACCCAGCACTTCAAATTTGGCGATAACCAATGGACGGCTTACGTGCAGCCGAACGGGGATTGCTTTGTCAGAAACGAGTCCAAGCGCACCGTGTTTAAAGCCAACGTTCACACTGGGGACGTTCAAATTCCCCTGACAGAGCAAGCAGCGGCTCGTTTCCAAGAGATGATTGTAGAACGGGAAAAAGCTTTGTCTCAGTCCCGAATTACTTTCACGCCTGCGCCTGAATCGAAACCGAGAGAACTGGAAATGGTTTAGTCGAGTGCAGGGGGTTAGGGATTTGAGAGCGATATGCCTCCGGCACGAAAAGCGCATCCGCGCCGCGCAAGCGAACGCGATCGCGCAAGCCCCAATGGAAAATTTTCCATTGGCTTTTTTTTGTACGCACAACTAAAAGTATGTTCTGGGTTATACTTAAATTACTTTATTGCCCTCATCCTAAACTAACGCATCGCTTGCTCAAGGAAATGCAGCGGGGGTTGTGGCTAACTCAAAACCAGTTGGCGGACAGCTTAGGCGTAACCTATCTAACGGTAAACCGTTGGGAAAACAGACGTGCCAAGCTGTCACCCCTAGCGACGAAGCAGATTGAAGCAAAGTTGCAGGGTATAGGCTATCAAGGTGCAGATTTGTGGCAGCAGCATATTGGGGAGTAACAGTTAATGGCTTAATGGTTATTTTAGGGGAATCCTAATTTCAAATACAAATAAAGGAAAATTAATCATGTCTATTTCTCTAAAGGGCGAAATATTGGGTGGAAAATATGATATTCAAGCCAAACTTGGAGAAGGTGGCAGTTGTATTGTGTATTTAGCTAAAAAGTTAAAATCTACAGAACGCTACGCCATTAAAACCCTTTCTACTGAAGAAGAAAATGCCATTAAACTTTTAGAGAGAGAAACCAAAACCTTAAAGCGTTTAAATCATCCAAATATTGTAAAGTTTATAGAAGAAGGTTATGAAGATCGTCATAAACTCGTTTATTTAGTATTGGAGTATTTAGACGGTCAAAATATAAAAGACTATTTTGATAGTGGTATTGACTTAAAAACTCAACTAGATATATTTTTGCAAATTATTGATGGTATTAGTCACGCTCATTCAAAGGATATTATACATAGAGATATCAAACCAGACAACATTAAAATTGTTGATACAGGTGAGAAACCCGTAGCAAAAATTCTAGATTTTGGTATAGCAATCATTACTACCACTATTCTTACTAATACAATTAGAAGCTACCATACTCCTCTATTTTCAGCACCCGAACAAATTAATCTTGAAAGAGTTTCCAGAGATTCTGATATTTACTCTTTAGGAATGACCTTTTTGTATCTGCTATCCTCTCAAAAAAGTAGAATTGATTTTCAAGAAGAACGAGATAAAACGTTTCTTTATAAGTCCGCTGAAGAGATATTAGCTGGTTCTAATGCTTCATCTCTAATAGACCTTTTCCAAAAAGCTACAGATAAAGATAGAGAAAAACGACCTAAAATTGATGAAATCAGAAAAGCAATTGCTAATCTGAAAGAAGAATTGGCTGAAAGAATGACCGTAAAATTTAGCCTAACAAGCTCATTTCAAGAGCAAATCTCCAACAAATATAACTTTCAGAAACAGATTGTCAAAATCAAGAGACATATTGAATCGGAATTAAAAGCTGATTCAGGAGTTTTATATATAAACAAGAGTCCCAAACAAATCAAAGAAGATAGATTAACTGTCCAAATCGTCATAGAAAGTTTATCTAAAATTTATCATGGTTTTATTAACCGTAATAATCCTAATGAAGTAGTTTTGTTCAACGAACCTAACTTCATCAGTTCTAAAACACAGGAAATCATTATTGAAAACGGAGTTGCTGTTAAAGTAGATCCAATAGTTAATCTTGGTGATAGTCCCAAAAGAAAAACCGATCTTCTGAGTGAGTTAGTTAATCTAATTTTAGGGAAAGATCAAGAAGTACAAAATGAAAATTCAAATAGTGACGCTCTCAAATTAACTTTTGAGCAATGGCAAGATCTTATTGAACTTGAAAAGAAAATTATTAGCGATAAAAAACAAATTTTTAACTACCAACAAAAATATTATGATAGCGAAAGGCAACTCCTTATTCTAACCCTAAAAGAACCAATATCTCTTGAACAATTTGATCAAATTACATCGCCACCGTTACCTGTTACAATTTCCGTTAAATCAACCTCCCCAAAACCAAAACATAAAAAGATTGGAGATATTATTGATGGGGAGAAAGGAAGTCAGGGTGAATCAATTGCAAAACTTCATATCAGTATTGGGGACTTTTGCGATCCTGAAGTTTTAGCATCTATACTAGATAAGGGAACAATAGAAACCAATTTCAAAGCTCAAGAGTCTGAGGTAGAGCGCAGACGTAAAGCTTTGAGAGAAATTCGACATGGTGATTCTGAAAATGCTGAATTATCTAAAGTCATAGTTGATCCAACAAATGTTAAACAAATTGAACCTTTATTGATTCATCGATTTTTCAATGAAAAACTTGATGAATCACAACAACTTGCCGTATGTAAAGCACTTGCAACTGAAGATATTTTTCTCATTCAAGGACCGCCAGGTACAGGAAAAACTTCTGTGATTACTGAAATTATTTTGCAAATTCTTGATAAATACCCCAACGATAAAATTTTAATTTCATCTCAATCTAATGTAGCTGTAGATAATGTATTAACCAGATTGTCCCGCGTTGCTAGTAAGGAAATTAAATGCGTAAGAATTGGGCGGGAAGAAAAAATTGAAGAAGATGCTAGACAATTTGAAATAGAAAAAGCTATTTTGAATTGGCAAAAGTTAATTCAGTCTAAATCATTAGCGTATTGGGAAAATTATCAGCAACAAAATGAGCAACTGTTATCAGGTGTGAAAAAGATTGCTAATATAGAACAAATTAAAGAACAAAATCAAGAATTACAAGGTTTAACCAAGAAGCTAACACAAGTAATTGAAAGATTAAATTCTGAATTAGTTATTTCCAAAGATAATTCGGCTTCTCAAGAATTTTCTGATATTTCATTAGAAATGATCTATGAAAAACTATTGTTAGAGCAGAAGATTTTAGAATCAATTGAAAAATATGTGGCTAAATTTGGGATCGAATATCCTGAGCAAAAACAGCTTAATGATTGGATTAATGAGGAATACAAAGGATTACAAAATATTCTTGGCGACAACCGAGAAAATCATGAAAGATATATCAAGTTGAAAAAATTAAATGAAGATTGGAATGAAAGGCTTAAAAGGAAGCAACAGGATCTAATTTCCTTTTTTATAGAGGGTGTAAATGTAGTTGGGGCAACTTGTTTAGGTGTCGCTAATTTCAAAGATCGTAACTTTGATTGGGTAATTGTCGATGAAGCTGGACGTTCAACTGCTCCTGAAACTTTCGTTCCCATTTCAAAAGGGAAGAAAATTATACTGGTAGGGGATCATAAACAACTTCCACCAATTATCGATCAGGAATTACAAGAAAAAGCCTTGAATGAAAAAGAAATTCAAAAAAAATCTCTTGAAATTAGCTTGTTTGAATATCTTTATGAAAATCTCCCAAAGACTAATAAAATTACTCTTAATCATCAATATAGAATGCACCCTGACATCGGAAATTTAGTCAGTCATTTATTTTATGAAGATCAAGTTTCTAGTCAACGAGTAAATCAAGACGAGAAACAGCATCAATTGAAGCAATTCGATAAAAATGTTTATTGGATTTCAACTAGCGATGTTCCAATAAAAGAGTCTCAAGAGAGGGAAAATGGCAAAAGTCGTAGTAATCCCTATGAAGCAAAAGTGATTAAAGCCGTTCTTTTAAAAATTCAACAGGATTGTGAAGATCATGATTTGTCTAAAGAAGTGGGTGTTATTGCTGCTTATCGTTCGCAAATTGCCATTTTAGAATCGTCTATTGCTCCTAATGATCAACAACTCTGGAAAAATCTTCATATCTCCATCCACACAGTTGATGCTTTTCAAGGGGGTGAATGTGATATTATTCTCTATGATTTAGTTAGAAATAACCCTGAGAAAAAACTGGGTTTTACTGCCGATGATAGACGGCTTAATGTCGCTTTATCTCGTACTAGACAGTTACTTATTATCGTTGGTAATGATAACATGGCTTATGAGGGACGAACTCCGAATGGAATCCCTAATCCTTTTAAGCCATTAATAGAATATATCGATGAAAAAAGTGCTTTCTGTTCTCGAATCACTTCGGGAAAATTTCTGTAAATTTTAGGAGATTTAATTATGAACACTCAAGTTAAAGATGAAGATTTTGAAAATAAGATTCGTAAATATCATTCACTGCCAGAAGCCCTAGTTATTGACTGTCAACCAATTGGATATCCTTTTCATGTGTTAAATGTTGATTTAACTTACTTGGCCGATAGACAGCTACAACTCGCTGAAGAATTTGTTATGAAGTGTATTAGCCAGGAATTAAATAACCAAAGAGAAATAGCTTTTTTCTTAGGAATGGATGAAAATTTGATAGAGAAAGTTTTATCAGAATTACTATCTAAAGATTTAATCAAAAGAGAAAAATTTTTCAAGCTAACAGAGTTAGGTTTAGATGGTTTAGAAAAGCAAACGATATTAGCTCCCATATCAGAAACAAAAACTTTTTATATCGATGCTTTAAATGGTAAATTGAGAGAGAAATCCCTCTTAAAATCCTTTGATTCAAAAAATAATAATTTTTTAAACAAGATTATAAAAAAGCCAAGAAAAGGTCATATCGAAGATATAGTTGACTATTATGAACAGATTGAAAAATTATTGCAAAATTTTAATAGCTCTAATCGTATTGAGTTGATTCAGGTGAACAATATAGAAAAAGTCTATACTCAATGGCATGAACTTTTCTTGGTTTTGTATCAAAGAAATCCTGATGATAAAGAAATTGAATATGAAATTTTTTCGAGAGGCAATATTCAAGTTGAATATAGAACAACGATAGAACAACTATATGCAGGGGGTAACAAGATACTCGATCCAATTTTTAAAGAAATTGAACAAGATAAATTGAGCCCTGATAACTTAGCAGAAGGAAAATTTTTGAGTCCTATTAATGATGAACATATAAAAGCTGTAGAAAAGCTTAGTGTGAAACTTCATTCTCTTGATGATGATGCTGACTCTTTTACTGACTCGAAAAATCAATCAATTAAAAAAGAAGAACGTAGAAAGCTAAAACAACAACTTGACCAACTTAAAACACAAAGCAAAATCTCAGAAATTATTCATACCTATGAACATCGCAACTATTTATTTAAGGCTTTAAAAGAAGCCCAACAAAGACTAATGATTGTTTCGCCTTGGATTACAGGATATGTTGTAGATCAAAATTTTCTTGAGAGGTTGAAAGAAACTTTAAAGAGAAAAATACAGGTTTATATTTTTTATGGAATCAAAAGCTCAAGCCAACAAAATAATCCTATATCAATTCAAAGATTAGAAGAATTATCTACTCAGTACAAGAATTTGAGATTTGAAAAAGTTAAAAATACTCATCGTAAAATTTTAGTTTGTGATGCTGAGTTTGGGATAGTTACCAGCTTTAATTTTTTGTCATTTAGAGCAGATCCTAATTTAACATATAGAGATGAGTTAGGCGTTATTATTAGAGATTCAGCAACTATTGAGGATTTATTTAACAGTGGAATTAATTTGACGGAATTAATTTGACACAAAACAAAATTTACTAACGAAAATTTCTGGCGTATTGAGATAAAATTAGAAGATATTTAGACTCACTAGAAGCTTTCCTAAAAGAAACCGAACATCAGGGAGCGATCGCTATCTTAATCCGCTCTGTTGCCTCACTAATTCCCGATAGTTAGTGAAAGCCACAAAAAGCTTTATATTTTAACCCTTCTATTTCCTCTTATTCCCTCTTATTTCCTAATATCTCCTACTTGTCCCTAATATTTCCTAATATTTCCTCCAAAATTCACAAAATTTAATTAAGTTAAATTAAGTTTCGCTGCTTTTAAATAGATTTTTTGTACTCCAACACCTCTTAAATCCTCCTAGTTAGTGCGCCAGTCGCATAGCAAGCCATGTCAAATAGACGTTATAGGGGGGTAAAAATGAGCAAATCGCCCAAATCGTCCACTTGTCAGAATTTGTGCCAAAGGCAACAACATATCTTCGCTTCAGCACAAGTGGCTGACGAATACCTCTCCTCTGGCTACCGCCAGCAAGCAAGGCGATCGCTTACCCTTAAAATCGACCAAATGCCACAAAAACACTATGCGCCGACTGAAATCGCGCATCCAACCAATGCTACCGCCCCTGAACCGACTGCGATCGCCCTGCCTGACCATTGGGTGCAACCGGATTTTAACTTTGGGGATGCAGTGACAGACAATGAAGAATCTTATATCGTCATAGGTTTGGCAATGGACACACACTTGGACATTTGGAAATACTTGTGTCGCACCCCGAACAATACAGAGCGATTCTTCTGGGAATATCAACTCAGACTTGCTTAAACTTCCAGCACTAAATATTAAGACTGTGTTGAGCGACGGCGATCGCAAACCAGAAACCGTCCTCAACAACAAAGCACGATTGACTGTAAACCATGCTCAACAATGATGCAATTTACAGGCTTAAAACAAAAGCTACAAGCAATCCAGACAACAGTATCCACCCTCGAATCAGCCATCTGGATGATAAAAACTACTCTGCTAGCTTCTCACTAATGCGACTTGTGACCGAACAAAACATAAACCGAAAGAAACAGGCTCATCTCCAACAGAATTGCTGACAATTGAATCAATGAAAGCAATGGATGAATCACCGCTCAAACCTAATCCCTTGCTGTTCAACTTAGCCGTAATAAACCATTAGTTAACCCTAGAGAATTGATGTGCTTACAACTGCAACTCTCCCCAAAAACCAACTTTCAAAACCGAATGGAAAGACTGAAGTCGTCCGAGTGCGTCTAACCACCTTTGAAAAGGCAGATTTAGTGAAACGTGCCGCAGAAGCAGGTGAAAAAAGCCTGTCTGACTACTTGCGTAAACGCGCTTTTAGCCTTGGCCGCACAGTCCCCGCTATCAATGAAGGAACTTGTGCCCAACTGCGAAAAATGAGCACGCACATTTGCCAAATGACCAGGGGTGTAGAGACAGCAGTAAAAGCAGGACATTTACCCAAACAAAGCCTAGAAGTTCTGCAAGAATTCAGCAGAATGCTAGGCGAGTATCACCAAGAACTAAGAGGGAAAGTCAGAACAGAACTTTTGAGCGAAACCCGCGAACAAATACCCAATCAAACAATCGCGCAACTAGCCAATAGTCCTGTTTGACAATCTAAAGCACTGCTGAAAGTTCAATATCGAACCTAACAATCGCATCTAATTTCCTCGTAGGAGGTGAGAAAAGATGGCTGCAAAACTCTCAACTAAGCCAAACTCCAAAAGACAATTTTCTGCCCCAAAGCGTACTTGGTCTGTCCTAACAGCCACAGATCCAAAACACGTCAAAAAACTGGAACACATTCAGGAAACCCTTGATGCTGCCATAGAAACAATCCAAGAAGAAGGTGGCATTGAGGACTGGGAAGATTTCAAAAACTTCGTTGAATCCTTCAACAAACGACCCGACAGAATCAATGAATCTGGCAATCACAAAGCTAGTGTCAGCATGGATTTAGTTACTGAAGGAAAAGGAAGTGAGGTGTCTGGCTTTGTTTTCTATTTAACTAAAGACCCCAGCCAGAGAACTAGCGGTGTCTATTTAGTTAAAAATTTGAAACAAGCTGACGTTGAAACCAAAGACAATAACAATTACTATACTCCATCCCAAATTATGGACTTAATCGGGCTGGAGGCCAGTGATGAATTAGAGGAAGACAGCATTTCCGAAGAATTTGATGAAGAACTAGATGATGAATTGGAGGATGATTTAAGCGATCTAGAAGAAGATGCAGACATTCCCAGCCAAAATACGCAAACTCGCAAATCATCGCAGTCTAAACGGCAGCTAGGAAAGTCAGTAGCTTCTAAAAATGCTACCAGCAGAACGCAAAAAAAGGAGGAAGAAGATAATATTGAAGAACTACTTTCTGATGATGAGGATGCTCCTATCCCCAATGGTGTATTGGGCAAGATAGCTAAAAATCGCAGCGTTCTAAATCAGAATAATAACGGACAAATCCAGCAAAAAGTGGCTGAACAGCCCGAAGCAAAATATCCCTTACTCGACACCCTTGAAACTGTTTTAAAAGAAACCGAACGCCAAGGAGCAAGTGTCGCTTCTATGGGAAGCGAAATTAACGGATTAACCGTAAGTGGCTTAACCGTCCAAACTGCCTCTTTAATGGGTCTACTTGGAGCCAAGAGTATTGGGGATCTAATTGATTACATTGAACGAGCGAGGGAAAAGGAACAGGCAGAAAAACTCGAAAAAATTCTCGAACAAATTGACTCATTAAACGATCGCGCCGACCGAGTTGCGACTCGTGCTAAACACGCTGATGTCATTTCCGGCATAGAGGCGATAGATACACGCACTGAAAAACTTGCTGAACGGGCTAAGCAGGTATTAGAACCGCCTGCTGCAACTGAACCAGAGGAATTGGAAACGAGCCAGCCTCAGAGAAGCGATCGCGACATTGAAGCCAAGGCCACCAAGGGAATTAAAATCAGCAATCCCGAAACCAAGGCAGCTCAAATTAGCGAAAAGATTGGCGAGCTAGAGAGCAAGCTCAACCCAAACTCCCAGAAATCTACGCCTCTACAGCTCGATAAAGATACCAGCATCAGCGAACAGTTAGACCAAATTCAAGACTATTTAGGCAACCTCTCAAAAAGGTTGGATCGCCTTGAAAGTATCGTTGACAAACTGGAACATAAAATGACCGTTCAGATGCCTGTTGAATCAGAATTTAATCCTAATTCACAAGTGCCAGAAACTCGTCAAAAAGTTCAGCCCACAGTTACTGCACCTAACAGTATCGACAAGGAGGAAAGCGAACCAGAGGATCTTCTTAGTAAAATGGTAGCTCAAACAAAAGTACAGCAGCAACGAGAAACTGTAGCAGATTGCTTAGTCAATTATGCTTTTGCTACGGGGCAGTCTCCCCGATCGGGAATTGCTTTTGATGGTGGCGGCAGCTTGAATGTAACTGCTGAAAACAACGAAGTTAAAGTTGTCGTCAAAGGCAGCGATAATACCGAAATTTTTTCGGGGACCAAGAATGGATCTCGCTGGAAATTTGAGCCGGATCGGGACAAACTAACTCCCGAAGAAAGAGAAGCCATTTTCAAATTGCCTCAGTCGGAAGAAGAATACAACAAGCTAGCAACTGCCCAGGCTTTAGTTGAAAAGTTTCAGGACACCTTCCCCAAACGCTTTAGCGGGGAAAAAGATCCAGTGTTTCCTTGGAAAGAATCGCGTCGCGAAGACGGCACGACCGGGGCAGTCAAATACGAATTTGAAATACTGGATCTGCCTGACGGGTCAAAACAACTGATAGGAACTGACCCCCGCCAAGGTGACGCACAAGTGTTCGATGCCGTTCTGGTCAAAGGAAAGCCACCAGAGGTTCGGCAGTGCCACATTGCTGTTGAAGAAATGGAAGCTGTAGTCGGCTCCCCAGAGCCACAAAAAACTCAATTTAGAGATTCTCAAGCATCTAAAGACTACAACTATACCTCGCCAGGACGCAAAGAACAGTCGCGAGAAGACCGCAACGAATTGCAAGCTTAAACCACTTTGAGGAAAAATTCAATGCAAAACGATTACTTGAACAACAACTACCGCTCTCATAACGATCGCGCAAGGGTTACTAACCTAGGCATTACCCACAAGCGCCGCAGCCATTTTAGCACATTCATGCGTAAATTCAAGCTCAATAACGCCGATTTAGCCTTCATTGCAATTTGCCTAATTGCAGCCATTTATCTAACTCTTGTCCAGCCCTTATTTGTCAGCGTATTTAGCTGTGCATCTCTGGTGTTCTTCGGACTATGGCAAATTACCCGCAGCGTTCCCATCCTCGAAAAACTGCTGGGCAGCAAAATTCGCTTCTGGCATTTAGCTGTCGCTGTCATAACAGTAACAATGTTCCTGAATAACTTTCAGACCCCAGCACAAGCCATTTTTCTAAGCGGTCTCCAAGCGTTTATGACCAATCTAGCAAGCGAAGCTGGAGCAGCAGGAGGAGGAACAGCCATTGACGAATCAACGATCGTTTTAATTTTCAATGCCATTCGAGGCGTATTTCTCTTGCTAGTAGCCGCCGCAGCTTTATTCGCTTACAACCAAGCGCAACAAGGCAATGATTGGCGTCCAATTGTCACCCAAATTGCCCTCGCCTTCGGCATTGTGATTGCCATAGACGTAATAACGTTCTTGTTCGTCGGCGACGGCAGCGGTACTACAGCCGGCTTGGTTCCCAACCTTCCTCCGCTGGGAGTGATTACAAGTCTGACCTTTTGGAACTAAGAAAAAGGAGTCACCAATGGCTTTGCAAGATCCAGAAAAAGACTTTATCAGAGTCAATAAAATCCTGGGCAAACAAGCAAGTATCGGGTTTATTCCAGCCAATCAAATTCTACCTTGGTGCTTCTTGACCGCCATTGCATACATCTTAACGATGGGTCTATTTAGCCTGGGACTGGGTTGGTTCTTCACTGTCTCGCTTTGGCTGATTGTAAGCTGGTGGCTCCTAACAGGAAATCAACCCCACCTTTTTACTGACAAGTTCCGCAAGCCCCCCGGAGATGAGTGGTGCAACGGCGACAGCTTCTATATTTCTCCCATCTCTTCCCTGCGCCCTCCTAGCATCCAAGGCAAGCCTTACGATTCGCAAATGCGAGTCAAATTGAAGCCCAAAATTGTACCCAATCAATATGGTGGAAGGAGCAAATTTATGCCTTTCCAAAATGAAATTAACCTCTGCTGTTTGGTGGAAATTGAAAAAGATGGCAGGCAAGTGTCTGGGATGCTCCTCAATAACGGGACTAACTACCAACTGGTATTTGGATTCCGCCTCCGAGGGCTTCACAACCTACTGTTTAGGAACGAAGTGTCGGCATTTGCAGCTTCTCTTGAAGAAGGAATGAAAGACATCCCACCCAGTGAAAAAATTACTTTCTGCGCCGGCTGTTACAGCAGTGATGCTGCGAGGCAAAAAGAGTTAGAGCAATTGGCTGACACCGCTGAACTCCAACCCGTATCTGTACTGCTCCGAAATGAACAGTACCGCCTCCGCCAACAAACTCATCAAGGTACCAGGCAGGTATGGGAGCAAATTGCTTTCTGTACTTGGACGGCCGATAACGAAGGCGAAACCATCTCCAGGGATTTCATTGGCCAAGCCATTGATGGGGTCAAAAAATTGTGCGATTCGATTGTGGAAACCATTGCGGGTAACACGCGAATTTACAGAGAGCAATTTTACACGAAACTGCTACTCAACTCTTTTGAACAAGGATTCCTCCGCTGGGAAATTCTCCTGAATACCAAAATGGGACTCGAAATTAGTCCCATGAATTCATCTGAACTTTGGGAGTGGCTGTGGCAGCGATTTAACAGCAGTAAACCACCGCAAATCCCTCAAGTTGTTAAACTTGAAGAAACGCCTTCTGGCTATCAGCTCAGTGAAATTAAGACGACTGAAAAACACATTTCTACAGTTTTGATTGAAGGAACGAATGGCGTATCCTCCTGCCCCGAACACCGCAAGAGCCACAACCGCGTCTATCTGACGGGAAAGGGGAAAGAATGCGCTGTTCTGACAATGTATGACGCGCCCGCAGGCTGGATTAATACCCGCCAGCAATTGAAATGGATTTGGGAGGTGATGTCCTCAAGCTACGTCCGCGATACAGAAGCTATTGTAGAAATTAGCGCCGGAAATTCCCTTGTAATTAATGATAACTTGGCCCGACAAGCGAAAGGAGCAAAAGCCGCTAGTAGCAGAGCTATAACTAAAGGGCAAGGGCGCGATATTGGCGCTGAAATTAAACAGGAGGAATCTTTCGACGCCCAGCGCCGACTTTACCAAGGAGCCGTACCCCTCAATGCAGCCGTTGCCTTTTTAGTGTACAGGAACACTGCGGAAGAATTAAGCCAAGCCTGTAACGTACTCTCTAATAGTTTTGGAACTGCGAAAGTCATCCGCGAGCGGAACGTTGCCTGGGATATTTGGCTGCAATGCCTGCCCATTACTTGGAAATGGTTGCTGCATAGCGGTTCATTTTTGAGCGAACGCCGCCTCACTCTCGACACTGAAACTGCTGCTGGAATTCTGCCACTAACAGTTCCCCGCGATTTGGATAAAAAAGGAGTTGAATTTATTACCCATCGAGGCGGAAAGCCAATTTTTATTGACTTGTTCTACAGCCAGATTAGCCGCGCTTTAATTACTGGCTCCTCTGGTTCAGGCAAGAGCGTTTTGGGGTGGCGTTTTACCGTTGAAGCTCTGGCGAATAATATCCCTGTTGTCGGGATGGACATCAGCAGCGGGGGTAACAGTACCTTCAAAACCGCGATCGAACTTTTGGGCGACCAAGGCGCATATTACGACATCAGTCAAGGATCTAGCAATTTAGTAGAACCGCCAGACCTCCGCAAGTTCGACAAAGCTGAAAGAGAGCGGCGGATGGAATCTTGGAAAGAATTTATCCGCAAAGCTCTGGTGGCGATCGCAATGGGCAAAATTCACAATCCCCACTTAGCCCAGCGGGTAGATTCAATTATCCTGCGAATGCTCGATATGTACCTTAGAGATCCAGAAATCATCGCTCGCTACAACAAGGCATTTGAAAGAGGGTGGCAATCTCCCGAATGGCAGCAAATGCCAACTCTCCAAGATTTGCTGAGGTTTTGCAGCAAAGAAAGGCTCAACCTCAAATCGTTTGAAGAACTGGATAGGCTAGCCATCAATCAAATCCTCAGCCAAGGAAATGCTTTGCTAACATCCCGCTTGGGAAAAGCGATCGGTCAGCCCAGCACGTTTTCGCCGGAACCTGCTGTTAAGTTCTTTGCCCTATCGGGACTGTCTAACGAACAAGATGCCTATTTAATGGCAATTAACGCCCATGCTGCTTGCATCCGCAACGCTCTTTCTCACCCCAAAAGCTTATTTATTGGAGACGAATTGAGCGTCCTACTCAAAAAAGATGGTTTTGCATCAGTTGTCGGCGAACTCTGCGCCACTGGCAGAAAAGATGGCATAGCTGTCTTGCTATTGAGCCAAGATTTTGATGCTATCTGTGAATGTTCCGCAGGAGCACAAATTCTGCAAAATATGGTCTACCGAATTACCGGAAGAATAACCAATTCTGGGGTGGCAGCCGCTCACAAATATTTGGGGTACGATCCGCAAATTATCAGTTCAAATGCAACGGAATCTTTTCTGCCAAGAGCTGCTGACCTCTACTCGTGCTGGCTGATTGAGAAAGGAGGAAGATTTTGGCGATCGCGATTCTACCCCGGAGAGATGATGTTGGCATCAGTTGCTAACAATCAAAATGAAAAAGAAGCCCGAGATCGCATCATGGCTCAATACCCTCCTACCCTCAAAGGGCAACTTCAAGGACTAAAGCATTTCACCCAAGAATACATTGCAGCAGTGAAAGAAGGAAAAGGCTTTGACCACATTGGTCAAAATTTAGAAATTACTACCATAGCTGCCAATGCTCAGCAAAAAATGGCATCCGACTTTCACAGCAACAATTCTCAATTTTTTGCAAAACTACCAAAATAACTCCCATGAAATACCGACTTCAATTGATACAGCAACCTGCTACAAAACTCGCAGCAGTTTCTCTGTTAGCCAGCTTGGAATTAATCGTTCAAGTCAGGCCAAGTTTAGCTCAAGCAACTCCTCCTTTCGTGCCCGGTACACAAGAAACGGCTGTGAAAGCTCCAACCCCAAACGCTTTCATCCCAAGTACACAAGAATCGGCTGTGAGATATCCAGCCCCAACTGCAGGAAGTTTCTTAGCTCCCATTGAAGATGTTTTCAAACAAGTCAACGATTTTATCGGCGACATCCAAGGTTTCGTGCAAAACGAGCTATTTGGCTCTTTAAACGAACTCCTTTCCTCTTCTCTCGGAGCTATCGAAATTCCTGATTTGAGCCAAGTCAGCAGCCAAATTATTAAAGCTCCAACATCCCAGACAGAAGGAACGAAACTGTCTGATTTACTCGAAACTAAGTCGAGCAAATTAGACGGCAAAGGTTCATATACCATCATGTCTGACTTAGACGCTCAAGCTCAGCGCAGCGCCGCTATCGGCATAGCTGACGGAGCAACCCTCAGCAAAGAAGCTCAAAATAACAGCTTCCAAGTATTAGAAGCAACTCGACAAGATACCGAACAAAACGTCCAATTGGGCGAAGAATCGCAGAGCCTCGACGTTACTCAACAAATTCTCCAAAACCTCTCGCAGCAGACCGCATTGGGCGCACAAGTCCAGATGCGAAATTTACAGGAAGCTCAGCAAGCTCGCACAGATCGGGCCATTAATAACGTGCTGCTGTCGCAAGCTGCTAAGGAAATATCCGCGATCAACACGGGCGATCGCCGAGGCAGCACTGCGTCTGGAAACCAAGCCAGCTATCAGGCGGGAATGCTGATGCTCCCCGGCGGCGGCTACTTGGGAAAACCGAGTGGCAGCAGCACAACCCCGATTTCAACTAACAGGTTCGCCGCTCCCGATTAAGCTTCGAGCAGTTAAATTGAATCCGCGATCGTCTCTTGGCTTAGCAAAGATTTTGACAACACAAATTGAGTGTAGCTGTTGACTATAGCCTTTCTCAAAAAGGTGAGGTACGAATTTTGACCTGGAAAGCTTGACAATACAGGGTTTCTGTATACCTCATTTATCTGAGAATCGCTATATATCGCTCTGAAAAAGTTTGTCTAGCGCTTCTAACACGGCTGGCTTGAAGCCAAAGTTGGGGAGCAAGCAGATATCACCGACGACTATTGCCTAGTTTGCGTGCAGACTGACCGTGTTGTTGAATACAAAGTTGAAGTTTTTCCCTAGAAACAAATGAGAGAATTTCTAGCACAAATTACATCACCGACAAGTGGTGCAGAAGGGTCATCCTTGGACATCGTTAGCGAGTCAATTAACCTGGCTAAGACGACCTCAGAATCTTGGGATAAAGTTTGGATTAGCACGATTGACCCGATCGCTTCTGGGCTGTGGGTCGGTCTAGTATCGCTCGGCATCACCCTAGCAGCCGTCAGCATCCTCTTCTTAACTCTAAGCAGCGGGAAAGACATTATCGAAAAGCAGTCATGGTCAGAACTGGCAGCACTGTTCGTCTGGCCGCTCGTCATCATGCTGTTCCTCGGCGCTAACGGCAAATTGCTAGCAAATACCGTCATTTTTACCAGGAGCTTTGCTTACAGGCAAGTCCAAGGTGTCCTCGAAGCGCAACTAGGAGAAATGACATTTAGGGACGCGATCGCCAACGTCACTATCAGCAACATCGGCCGGCAACAACTAGAAAATCTCTACGGCGAATGCCGAAATAAAGTAGGAGAAGAACTGGTTACTTGCTGGAATTCCAAGCAAGAAGCTGCTCAGAAAATTGTTAGCGAAGCTGAAAGGCAAGCCGCCGGCTCAGCCCCTCTGCAAGCGCTGCGGGCTTTTGCTGAAATCCTCTGGAATAATAGCTTGCCCGGCGCTGCTCAAGATGCCGCGACTTTTATAACTGACCCCGGTTCAGTGTTTAGAGAAAAAGCAGTGCCAATCATCCGATTCATTCTATATAGCATCCAGTGGGCGTTTGTCAACATCCTTGAAGCAGCGCTCTTACTAACAGCACTCTTTTCGCCGATCGCGATGGGGCTGTCGCTGCTTCCCTTGCAGGGCCGACCGATTTGGGCTTGGGCAACTGGATTTCTGAGTTTATTTGGCGTCCAACTTGGATATAACATCGTCGTCGGATTGGCAGCCACCGTGCTAGTCAATTCTGGAGCCGAATTAGCTAGCGATGTTGCCTTTCTCTTTTTAATCAGCATTTTCGCACCCGGATTAGCTCTATTAATCGCCGGCGGAGGAGGAATTGCCCTGTACAGCGGCATCGCTAGCAATGCCAAACAACTCATCGATGTTTTGAGCAACGCTATAGGAGCAGCCGCTAATTTGGCAATGAACAAAGGATTTAAGTGATGTCACTAATTACCGAAAGATTTTATGAAACTACAAAGATTTTCACAAACTGCATTGTTGCCAGAAGCTAAAAATCTACTGGCATTGTGCTTCCTCATCTTAACTGGAGTGAATATCCTCTCCCTAATTCTGCACCTGTTCGTCGCGTACCGAATCAACTCGGTAGCTGCTATGAAGACAACACAAGTCCAGCTAATCAACGGTCAAACTTACTATGTAGCGGAACGAGATCGGTTTTTTCGGTATCCCTCAGTTATCCAAAATTTTGTCAAAAATTGGGCAGAGTTAACCTTCAACTGGGACAATAAAATACCAGGAACTAACGATACAGATTCAGGAATTAAAGTCAATTCCAAACGAGTTCCTACCAGCAGTTATTTTGCTTCGTTACTCCTAGAACCAAATTTTGGCAAAGCTTCTCTCCCTGACATAGCTGAACTCGTCCCCAATAAAGTTTTTACAGGTCAATTGCGAGCAACTGTCATCATTTCTTTTTTATCCGAACCCAGAGAAGTCCGTCCGGGCGAATGGGAAATTGACATGATTGCTACCCGGTTGCTCGTCGATCGCACGTCAGGAATCGATGAAAGAATTCCTTTCAATCGCACTTTCCGAATCAAAGCTGTAGAAATCCAAACCCCGCCGCTAGGTAGCCAAGCCTCAGCTTTTGAACAAAAAGTTTATGAGCTTCGCTCGGCGGGCTTAGAAATCAACAAAATTACCGAATTTAAACCCAATTAATAGCAGGTAAAAACATGAACGAAAAAGAACTTCAAAATTGGCGCGAATTTGATGGCGAACCCGATGAAATTGAAGAAAGTTCCTACAGTACGCCGCCTAGCAGCACAACTAGCCACCCTTTTAATGGCAACAACTCCTCTAATGCAGCCAATAACTTTTCCAACAGTTTTAATGGCAACAACTCCTCTAATGCAGCCAATAACTTTTCCAACAGTTCTAACGGTTTTCAGGCAGCTAACGCTCCTAATGGCCCTAGCAGCAATGGCAAAAAGTTGAGCCGTGAGGAGGAAAGAGAATTGGCAGGGCATGACGGAGACGCCGATGAATTATTGGCCTCCGAGCACAGAATTAAACAGGACAGCGAAGGAGCAGAAACCCGCTCTGTTTCTGAGAAGCCCGAAGTTCGGACGTTTTCAGTATTAATGGGTACTGGCGCAGTTCTCGGCATCTTGGGATTCTTTTGGTTTGTGTTCTTTGCTCCTAAACCTGTCCGCCAACAGGCAAAGACGCCGAACCCTAAACCGACTCAAGTTTCTAAAGACGAGTCAGGAGAACTAAAAAGCCGGCTGGCATTTCAAGATCAGCAGCGGGCGCTAGAAGTTCAGCCGCCTGAACCTAAAAATCGATCGACCCCTGCTTCCAAACCGACGCCTGCACCAAAACCTGCACCAGCCGCTAGAAGGTCTCAAACCCCAAGGCAGGTTCAAAACTTTAATCCGCCACCGCCAAGGACTGTACAGACCATTCCTCCTCCACAGCCGCCATTACCGCGCCCTGCACAGCCGCCTGCACCGCCCCCGCCTCGCCCTCGTCCGACGCCATTACCGCGCCCTGTGCCGCCACCCGCACTGCTGGCACTTCGACCTGCGCCACCACCCCGGTCGCCTTCACCAGAAAAAGTAGACCCTTACGAGCGCTGGGCGCAATTAGCTTCTCTGGGGCAAAGCAGAGGTCAAGCAGTTAAAGAGCTAAATGCTGAAGGTATTTCTGCCGGTTCCGCAACTTTTCCTAGCGCAATCGCGCCGGGGATGACAGCGGCAAACTACCCTGCCGTGCCACCCGCAATGCCAGTACCGGCACCACCGCCCAGTGCAGTAGCAATTGCGCCAGTAGCAGCACCGGTACCATTGTCCCAACAGCAGCCGGTGCCGCCGATTTCTCAAAACCCGCAGCCAGTGCTAGTCAGTTCGCCAAAAAGCCCACAATCGGCTGCACCAATGCAAGAGATACCCGCGATCGCAATTGGAGCTCCTGGCTCGGCTGTAAACACCAAGGTCATGAGCCCTGGAGAAGCTGGAATCCTCAACCGCATGACCGCCGGCGAAAACAGTGAAGGCAGCACAGCAATGAGAGAGATACCCATCGGCTCATCTGCTCTTGCCAAGGTAATCGTGCCGATGATTTGGGACGAAGCAGGTCAAAGCCCAACAGCCGGAAGGTTTGCCGTCCAATTGACCGAGGACGTGATGGCGACTGACGGGGCGATCGCCTTGCCGTCTGGCACCGTCTTAATTACTCAAGTAGAAAATGTCACGCGCGGAAATCGGCTGGTTTCTCAAAGCGTGGTGGCGCTTGTTTACCCCGATTCTGCTGGCCGCATCCAACAAGTACCCATTCCTCCCGGATACTTAATCGTTCGCGGAATCGATAACCAACCTCTCATTGCCGACAGTTTATTTGACAGAGGTTCTGAAATAGCCAAGGCTGATATTTTAGTGGGAATTCTCGGCAGCTTGGGGCGGGTAGGAGAAATAATTAATCGACCCGCCCAAGAGACTTTCAGCCAGCAGAGCGGCTTTTTTGGAAGTACGGCTGTTAAAACAACAACCTCGCGTGAACCCAACATCCTAGCAGCCGCTTTAGAGGGATTCTTTACACCTACTGCCCAACGGCTGCGAGAAAGAGCGGATCGCGACGCGCAAGAAATTTTGAAGCGAGGCAACGTGGCGATCGTACCAGAAGGAACTCAAGTTTCAGTATTCGTCAATGCCTTTGTCACAGTGCAGAGATAACGGAATTGACATCTTCCCCGCCCTAAAAGAACGGAGATTCCAAGAATCACTTCTTGGACTTCCTCTTTCCATGACTCGGCTTACTCAGACCGGGCTTTATACAAAAATCTTGGAGGTAATGTAACCGTGAAAAAACTCACTCGGAAAATTCGTCTGGCTTTACTTTCTCCTGCCTTACTAATTGCCACTGCATTCAGCAATGTCAATATTGGGCAAGCTCAAACATCGGCCATAAAAATTGTAGGAAGAGATGCAGCAACAAATGCAACTACCAACCTTCAAGTATGGTCTGGCCGTTCCAGCGTTATTGACTTTAGCCAGACTGGTGAAGTCATTATGTACATCCGGTTGGCAGATCCGTCCAGGGCTGTCTTTAACACTGATGCTGAATTAAAAACTAACCAAGCTAGAACCATATTTGTCCAACCGATTCAACCCTTACAATTTCCTGGCGCTACAACAGCCAACATTACTAACCTGTTTGTTAAAACTCGCTCTCCTGAAGGAATTGAACGCCTTTATACTTTCAATGTCGTTCACCGGGACGGGCAACCTACTAATAATGGCATTGCCATCTCTACGGTAGTACCCGGGCAGGAGCCAAGCGTAACTTTAGCAGACAATCGAACGGCGGCGCTCAGGGACATCGAAGGGGGATTAGACATTGCCATCCTTCGAGGTTACACACCTCCCAATGACCCCGTTGTCTTCAAAGTTCGAGAGTTCATTGCTCTAGCTCGAAATGGCACAGCTATTGCTAAAGCTGCTGAGAAAACTAATCTATCAATGTCTGTTGTTATTTCACTAGGGCAGTTAGGGTTGAGCCGCGAACCTTTGTATGAAATTCCAAAAACGCCATCTCAAAAGCTCTCCCTTTAACTCGAACTCTAGGAAATTAAATCCGTTTGCTCAACCAAAAATTTCAACTTCGTATCAAGCAATAGTCCGGACAGCTTTTAGCTCAAAGCCTGAAATCCTTGATTTTTTGTTGGTAGTTTTGCTTTGAACTCGGGCTAAAACCCGCATTCTATGGTTGACACTCTAAAACTGTCCGAAGTGTCGATCGAGAACGTTAGCTGTCATCGGTAACGTCTTCATGTGTAGAAACTGGTAATGGCAGCCCTACAGACAACAAAGTGCTTTGCGGTAACTTATTTTCTATCTGCCTTAACATTGCCTCAAGCTCTACTCTTGGACTGGTTTGTAGACCGAGACACTGTACAATTCTATTGGCATCCGTACTCAAACGCTTATTAAGTTGGATGCCATAGCTCCCTGTTTCTGCTAACAGTTCGTAAGAGTGAAACTGCATGGGTTCTCCAAGACGTGCCTCTTGAATATGTTGAAAATAAAATTCACGTTGCATATAATCAATCAGGCAATCTTGAACTACAAGGACAAGATGCTTGCTGAGATGCTCAAATGTATGAATTTTGGGCCTGGCTGAAATGATGTTCCCGTTCCATATTCAATTAATTATTCCTATCGAGCATTACTCACCGCACGCGATTGCTAAACCCTACCTCAATTCAGCAACACAAAACTTGGTTATTTTACTCTAAGTTTGACCTCAGTTCCTACTTGACCATCTCAAATTTATCGGTCATTTTTTAGGAACTACCTCATTGAAGCTATAGCTATAGATAGGGGTTCAGCCACTTGTAAGTCTTCAATCAGATTATCAACCCACCCCTGATAAGAGATGTATGGCACCTTAAAAACAGGTCTTAACTCTTCCCAATCCTCCACTTGAAAAAGATAGGGCGCTAACTGTTCTAAGTAGGAACGACCGAACTGAAATTCCATGTCGAGATTCCGAATCTTCGATAGTAATTTTTCTGAAATAGAAGTTTTTTCAAAGATATCTAATTCTGAAATACCCTTAACTGCCATGCTGTCTATTAACAAGACATAAAGCCTTTTGCGGGATGTTATATCCGGTAATAAATCAGCTTTAATACGCTGTAAAAATAAGTTGCGCTTTTGAATTTGTTCGGCAGTTAGCGTGGCATTGAAATATTGAATAAATGGATCTTTTTCTGTTGTTAAGACGCTTGACGGTACTTCTGCTGTTGTGCTTTTTTTTTACGAGCGATCGCCTCGTGGGGGTCTTCATCTCCTTCTACAAACTGCATCAACTCTGTCATCGACCAACCTATTGCATAGGTAAACTGCATTAACTTTTGCAGCCTTGGATCGGCTTTTCCATCGCACCAGTTAGCTAGCGTGTTGAATGCAATTCCAGTCAGTCTCCCTAACTCCCTAGAGCTACCCACGCGCTCATCTTCCACCAACGCCGTTATTAACTGACCGAGACGTTTGTGGATTTGACTATCTGCTACTACATTTTCTTCTACTTTTGCTGACATTCCAGTTTCCCACTAGCCAAGGAGTAACGACAGAGGTGATTAGACGGCCTACATTATACCAGGATAACTTATCTAACGGCCGTCGCAAATCCCTCGTTTGAAGTAACTACACATTTAAGGTATTTCGTCAAGCCTAAATTAGATGCGATTGCCCTGGGTGTAGAAGTAACTGAGGGTGAAGCCTCAACCTGACTTTAACAAATCTTTACTTGATCAAATTTATGGTCGGCTATAGAATAGTTTACGGTCAACCTTATGACCATCACTCTAATACAAGCCAATAATTGGCTTTTCTGAGAGTATACCCTTTCTGATAAAAATATTGCCTCACTCTAAACTCTAGCCGAGTCGCAAGTGAGGCTGTTGGATGACTCAAAGCGAACAGTTAGTCAGAAAAACAACCTTAGAATCCCCATTCTGAACGTTTTTCTTTAACCAGAACGCTTCTTACAAATCAAATAACCGGGGTCTTTTGACAGTTATGACCACCGATCCTAGTCATAGTCATAGCCGGAGCTTTTAACCCTTCTCAGAGCTGGAGTTTTTAACCCTTCTCAGAGCCGGAGCTTTTAACCCTTTTTGGAGTTGAAGCTTTTAACCCTTTTCAGAGCCGGAATTTTTAGCCCTTTTGGGAGCCAAAAATTTTAGAGTTAGTCCTTGCCGAAATTTTTAGCCCCTTTGGGAGCCAAAAATTTTAGTGTTAGTCCTTCAATAATACCAAATCAGAAGCTCTGAATCAACAGATATGTTCTGGTAACTCTAACATCTAAACCCTTTTTGCTTGAAACTCCGGCTCCCGCAAACCCTTTAGTGTAGGAGCTTTCCATGCCTAACAACTCATCCGCTAGCGATCTAAATATTCGTCTTTTTCAAGGCTTATCCCGGATTCCTCAAGACTGGCAACTCTGCTTGCTCGACGGCAAGAAAGTCCCTCAAGGCACGGGCTGGCAGCAAAAACCGCTCAGTCCCGCCCAAATGAAAGAAGCTGTAACTCTTGGCCAAATGGTAGATAGAGCCGACGGCACTCAATACCGCTGCTACCCCAAAGGATATGGGCTGATCACTGGAACTGCGATCGCTGCCAACGGGAGCACCTACTATTTAATGGCAGTAGACCAAGACGGAGCTAGTGCTAGAGCGAAAATCCTTGAACTGTCCGATGGCGAAGAATTACCCCACACCGTCGCATTTACCTCCAATCGGCCCGGCCGCTGCCAATACCTATTCCTAGTCCCAGAACAATACGCCGGAGCTATCCGCACCAAAAAATTCCCCACAGACGCTATCGGAGACGACGGCAAAGGCGAACAGCTCGAACTCCGCTGGGCGGGGTTGCAATCTTGCCTGCCGAACAGCGTCCACCCGACTACTGGCGAGTACGTCTGGCTCAAAGGCTGCGCTCCCGATGAAACGAGCGTGGCATTAGCCCCGCAGTGGATCATTGAACAAATGCTGGCCGAACCGCTGGGGGAATCAGAAAATTCTGAACTCCTCCCTCTAGAAAAAGCTCTAGAAGAAGCTGAAGCCAATTCTACCGCTCCCGCCCCCCGCCGGCGACACCTACACCGCACTCACCGTCCAGAACCGGAGTGGACTGATATTGATTGGGCGCTGTCCTACCTAGCCGCTCTGTCTCCGGCCCGCGCCGATAACTACGACGAATGGTGCGGCGTGGGAATGGTTCTCAACTCCATCGATGATTCTCTCCTCTATGAATGGGACAAGTGGAGCCGCCAATCCCCCAAATACAAGCCGGGAGAATGCGACAAAAAATGGAGGAGTTTCAAAAGCAGTGGGGTGGGCATCGGCACGCTAGCGTACTGGGCTCAACAGGATGGGTGGACTTCACCATTTAAGGGGCACAGTGCAGCCGACAGTCAAAAAAATGGACAGCAGAAAGCAACTCAAAATTCCCAAGACATTAGCAATACGAGCGAACTAAATCTTGCTAACCAAAACTCTGAAGAGGGCGATCGCACGGGCGGTATCGAACCTAATCCTGGTTCCTCTTCTAACGGCTCCGGTGTCAACAGATCCAACAGCGATCACTACTTGTACAATCGCGTCAATGCCATTATTAACAGTGAAATCAACCCGCCCCAACAGACAGCCGCTTTAATTGAACTATCCGCCCGTGAAAGGTTTCCTTTGAAAGGAGTAAAAGATTTAGCCACCGAAGTAGAAACTCATATTAGCTATGGAGAAACTCACGCACAAGAAGTTCAAAAACTCAAAAAAATCCTCAATTACCGCCAACAGCAACTAGACATCGCTCAAATTTTGCCCGCTCCTCTAGCCCAAGCAATTTTGACTAAAGCCGCTTCTGACCGCATCGACCCCATTTACATTTACCAGTACCTCCTCTCCGCTTGCGGTAGCCAAATGGGGGGGCATATTGGAATGATTGGCAAAGAAGGTGCAACAATAGCCGACAGTTGGGTAGAGTATCCTATCTTCTGGACAATGGTAGTTGCTTTAGCTTCGGCTGGCAAAAGCCAGACAATGCGAGCCGTTTTTGGCAGTATCAAACAGCGTTACAAGCAAGCCAAATCCGCATATCGACAGCTCGAAAAACAGCTAGAAAAACTAGAAGAAGCGTGGCAACAAAAATCTACTCAAGAGAAAGAAAAACTCAAAAATAGCTTGTCAAATCCCGCAGTCTTTAAAGCTTCAATGCCTCCCCCTGTACCCAAGCAACTTATTGAAGCAGGAAGTCCCGAAGGCGTTCTGCGGCGGATGAGCGAACTCCCGGTCAGGAGTGGCGGCACTTGGGTTTTCGACGAATTGGTGCGGTTGTTGAAGCTGGATCAGTATAAAGACAAGGGGGGAGATACTCGGCAAATCCTGCTACAAATGTGGAACTCGCCTGCTGATATTGAATTTGAACGGGCTGACGATAAAGATGCCTTTGAACTTAAAGATTTGTGCTTGAATTTGACAGGGGCTACTCAATTATCCAAAGTCCAACAATTGTTTAGCGACCCCGACGACGGCGACGGGCTAATCAGCCGCTTTTTAATAGCGGTGCCGTCAACTCCTGATAACTTTGCAGTTTGGTCAGACTCGCAAGTTGCAATCTCCGGGGAATTGCAAGAATTGTACGACCACCTGCGATCGCTCCACGGCGATCTCCGAGAGCTAGCGGGGTTGTCTGTCGCGAGTGAAGGTGGAGAATTGTCCCCCGTTCTGCTGTCATTTACGGCCGAGGCTCATGTGCGGTGGAAGCGGTGGTGGGAAGAAGTCAGGCGCAACCAACAAGCAGTGGAATTTGAAGACCCAGCATTTTATGCCTATTTGGGCAAAATGCTGTCTCAAACTTTGAGGTTAGCCCTCCTGCTGCACTGCATCGAATTGAAATACGAAGAAAAGCCAGATTCGCTGCGCGTCGGCCTCGATACCTTAGAGCGGGCGATCGCGGCGGCTAAGTTCAGCATCGGGCAATTCCGCATCTTGCAAACGAATAACCACGCCTCCGATTCGGCCGGAGCCCATCTCTCCTTAATTTACACCTATGCCCTGCGGAAGGGGGAGGAGGTTTCAGCCGCTCAAATCCAGAACAGCGTCTTCAAGCGGTGCAAGCGCAAACCCACATTAGCTGAAATTCGCTCCAACTTCGCCGTTCTCACAGAAAACGGGTATGCACTTCTCTCTGGCAAGGGAAAAGACCTCCGCATTCGAGCGCTTCCATTATCTAAAACCCGCGTCGGAATTCCGACAGATTCCGGCAAAAGTTCCGGCATTCCAGAAATGGCCCAAGCGCTTGCCAGGGTTAACGTTGAACCCCATTTAACGCGCTATTCCGGCAATTCCGACACTCCAGCGCGGCGCTCCGGCAATTTACAAGATGAATGGGTGAGTCCGGCATCATCCATGTGCGCCTCGGTATCGGAAGCTGCTACTGCGATGCCGACAGCGAGCGAATTAGAAATAGAAGAGGATTCGCCACTTGTTACCGCAGCGCCGACAGCAAGCGAATTGAAAATAGAAGAGGAGTGGCCACCTGCTACCGCAGTGCCGACGGTGAGCGAATTGAAAATAGAAAAGGATTCGCCGCCTGCTACTGCAATGCCGACGGTGAGCGAATCAGAAATAGAAGAGGATTCGCCGCCTGCTCAAATGTGTCGGAATTGTCGGAATTCTGACATTGATGAGGTTTCAGAGGTTGAGCCAAAGCCAATTGTAGGCGATGAAAATCTGTCGGAAAATGGTCGGAACGAAGTCGGAATTTCCGACGAGTTAGGCGGTGAAGGAGACGATGCCAATAGTGAATGGAAGGGTGAGTTAGATCCAAGTGACGATACCAACAGCGAATGGAAGGGTGAGTTAGATCCAGGTGACGATTCAGACTTGGATAGCGACCCGCTATACGGCGATCGCGTGCCAAAACCGACTGCACCGCCCGACCGCATTGGCACTACGGAACTAGCACCTCCAGGCGCGTCTAGCGTCCGAGGCAATAGTGACAAGGAGGCTACCACAGTGAGCGATAGCCCCCATCTTCTGCCCAATCCCGCTATTCTACCCATCGAGCCGCAGACTTCCACAACACCTGCTGACCAACCTTGCCCCACTGTTGAACTGACCGAACGCCCAACCCTGGGCGAAAGTGAGGCGAGTTCCCCGTAACGACTAAAGCCGAAAAACGGAATAATGACGCCTACAGGCAATTTGCGGATCGTGTTAGACAACGTGACTGTCCAAGTTGAACTCCATTTCTGTGGGATGGAAGGCCGCGCGATCGCGCGCCTCCTGTCAGCTTGTCGATGATGGAAAATTTTCCATTGCCTTTCTCACGGACGCACCACTCCGTAAAATCGGTAATGTCCGATTAATTTTTGATTAACCTCCGCGCCTACCGTCGCGGAGCAGCTAAAAAAGTCAGCTACTGAAACCACTCTCCGCAGAAAGTGCTAATTGTGACGACTGAATGCTCACCCGCCACTGTCCCCTCGCATTGGCGCCCGTCACGCGCGAGGCGTGAGCAAAGAAAGAAAACACAACTTTTCGCTTTCCTGAAACCGCTTAGATCCTTGTATAGCAGGCCGGGACCGTTGAATAAATTATCAGATTAGGTGGATTTCTCCTCAGTTAATCATCCAAAAGGATGAAGTTAATTCTCCGGTTCTTCAGCCCGTGTAGCCATGCTGCACCATGTTGTCAACTGTTGCAATCTAAAAAAGGTTAGCAATGCTTACCGCGAAAAATTTGATTGGGAGTTTTTTGTTCAGATGACTATCGAAACTATTAACGATGTACTATTTCCGCCTTTCCTTTTTACCACCCTTTTTTGCTTAGCCTCAGCATTCCTGCACGAGCCTGAAGCAGTCCAATCGGAAGAACTTACAAACAATCGAACTGAAGTAAATGTGGCAACAGCCACAGCGCAATCTGACAGTGCCAACAGCGAGGTAAATGGAGCAACAATTGAAATTGAGAAACCAGCCAGCTCCCATCACACTCGCCATCAGACCACAGGCAAAAAAACACCAAACAAACCAGCAAAACCAATTGATTTTGCCGCACATTCAGGCGCAAGCACAACCTCACTTCCTGCCGTTAATACTTCGCTGATTTCAATTAGGCAAGCTCGCAAAATTGCTAGCGCCATCAAAGCTGCTGCGCCAGAACTGGGGTTCAAGCAAAAAGTTAACGGCTCTGATTCCTCTATTGAATGGTTGCAGGCTCAAATCAAAAATCGGCTGGAAAATTATCCCCTAATTGTGATGCCTATCATCCTCAAGCTTGCTCCCAAAGCGGTGATTGCAAATACCCTAGCATCTGCTACTTCCGAACTAGGTGAAAGTGCGCGTTCAGTGTCCTAGCAGCGAACGAAAAGTTTCTCAACCAACCAGCGTACTCGTTTACCCTCCGAAACTTATAACAATGCCCAAGCCTTCGTAAGGCTTGGGCAGTTCTTTTGACCAGAATAAGCGATTTTCCAATCAAATCCTAATTTTTTATTAAAGGGGAACAAAACTAGCAAAACAACTTGCAAAGTGAATCAAAAAATAGTATAATCAAATTATTACAAGCGCCACTTCTATTTGAGCGTACTGTTATGGCGGCAATTAAACCTGTTACCTTCCGAGACCTCATAGACGCGATCGCCACATTGCCAATTATCAACTTTCCTGAGAATTTAAGTCAGTTGAGTAGCAATAAAAGCCAATTTAACTGCAATAAAGGGCGCGGGCTCCGGCATCGGAGGCGCAGCGCCCCGCAAGTGGCCCATCAAGCGATAAAAGCTTTTCGGCAGACTTGACGAAAGCCCACTTTCGTCCAATAATAAGGGATCTTCCATTTTGGAGGGCTGCGCCGTGAAGGTTCAAGGCAACGGGCGTGCTAAGATTTTGACGCCCGCCGAAATATCTAGGCTGTTCGACCGGGGTTTTGTTACAGCAAGGGATAGGCTTTTGTTTGCTGTGACTTTTTATTGTGCCTGTCGTATTTCAGAGGCGTTAGCTTTAACAACTCAGGACATTGTTGGCGGTGTGGTGACGCTGCGGAAAGCGACAACTAAGGGCAAGTCAGCAACGCGAACGCTGCCGCTACATCCCATGTTGGCTAAGTTTTTATTGGCTTACAATCCAGATGCGGGTTTTTTGTTTCCTGGGCGAGAGGGTACGAAGCCTTTGACACGCTCTCAGGCAGACTTGATTTTTAAAGAAGCTTGCAAACGGGTAAGAATTAAGGGAGCTTCCACACATTCGATGAGGCGGACAGCACTCACGAACTTG
The DNA here is from genome assembly GCF_036700185.1 of Microcoleus sp. BM001215392. Classification (NCBI taxonomy): domain Bacteria; kingdom Bacillati; phylum Cyanobacteriota; class Cyanophyceae; order Oscillatoriales; family Microcoleaceae; genus Microcoleus; species Microcoleus sp. BM001215392. Next base: position 37,089 of record NZ_JAUBOJ010000002.1, read on the forward strand.
AGCAATGCTGGGGTGCCACTGCGGGTAATTATGGAGATATCAGGTCACAAAAATTTGTCGAGCCTCCAGCGCTATTTAGAAGTGCAGCCGGAACAGCTTGTCAAGGCACTCGGGATTCTGAAGTGAAGCTATCGCGACTTTGGTTCGCCAGATTGTTTCAACAGTTGAAGGGCTCTCCCGTAAGTCTTCTTTGAACAGAAATCAGATGCCTCAATCGTTGTTGTAAATATACGCCGTTTTTGTCTTGGGGTTGGGGTCTAACCAGGACGTAAGTTTTTGCAATACCTCGAACACCTCATAGGCTCGTTGAGCCATCTTTCGGGTATAGGTCTCATTCTCATCGCCATATCGGAAGCTAAACTCCACCACGACGGGATTCTCGGCATTATCGTCATACCAGGCAATCAGAGCGCACTCTGCATTGACTTTGGGTTCCCTCCTAATCTGAAATTTGCCCCCTTTGATAACAAGTTCGCGCACAGGATGCTTAACCGTGTGGATGGCTTCCTCTCCCGTGTAGTTAGTGAGCTTATCTGCCAGATCTGGATAAAGCTGAATCGCATCGTTCAATGTATTCAAATGCTTTGTAGCTGCGAGCGCTTGTGTCGTGGAGAAGCTGTATAACACCGTAAAGGGAGATTTGATGTCCTCTTCAAACTTTTTCTCTTGACTCGCCTCACGGGCATCCATATCCCGATCTTGAGCAATGTAACGGTCTCGATGACGGAATTTCAAAGTTACTTCCCGTTCATCTTTACTCGTATTACGTCTCACACGAAGGATGTAATCGTTGCCCTTATATAGGAGGTGGGTATCTGTATCGTAAAAGTTGATGATTCGCCTGTCTGTAATCTTTCTCAGGCTACCGTCTGTATCGATGACAAGCAGATTAATGGCTTGAGTAAAAGCACGCCAGAATCCGTTTGCAGCATCCAAAAGCTTCGACTCGTCACCCGCGAATTGCTCCGCTCGAAGCATAACCTTATATTCCCGCGCAACAACTTTCTCTGCCATAATTTCTTCAGTTCTAAACGTACTGTGGAGTAGCGTTAACCTTCAGTAACCTGTAACTTTGCCTTAAAAAACGATGTCATTGAGCCTTGCCAGAGGTACGAAATCCGTTCCAGCTTCAAAATAGCTCTCGTTCACCTCATCCTCAAGCGGGTCATAGTTGCGTAAATTTCCAAAGTCTAACTTCGTCTTGGCTTCTATTTCGCGAACTTGAACCTGAAACGGCTTGTAGGGACCTACTTCAAACTCTTCCTCTGGAAGGTCTCGAATTAACTCCTCTTGACTAAGCAGAAAAGCGAGAGCTACAGGGTTATCGTCGTCGTTTTCAAACACAATCACTTTCCAAAATTCTTTTGGAAGCCGCAGACCTCGGTATTTGCGATCGCCTGCATAAAAAACAGGACCGTTGAATATGCACAGCTTTTTGTTATTATCGCGGGCTTGTTGAGCAATATGGTCTTCAATATTGCCCCACAGCAGTAAGCCTCTATCATTGGCTTTCGTTGCTTGGTTGAAGATTTCATGCTGTGGAGAGCAATTTGTGAAGTGGAATGTGTCGTCGTTAGCAAGTTTTGCCTCTTCGGGCGTTTTACCCCACGCTGCATCTGCTCGTCTTACCAAGTGTCCCCGGTCAAAAGGATTGTTTGAGTAGATTTCCTCACCAGCCTGAGCTTTTTTATCAACCCGAGGGTCAAAGAACCAACGATCATTATCTTGTTTCCGGTTGTGCTTGAACGGTGCAGAGGCGTCGAAGTTCACCGCAGCTACGAATGCTAGTCGCCGTTCGCGATTCATGATAACACTGAAGTGGTAGTACTTCAGCTCATATTTGTTCCCTCCAGCCGTACCGGGAACCTCGAAAGCCTTCGAGCGAATTGCATTCGAGAGTTTCGGCAGTGCTACGGGGAAGCCCAAGAAGTTCGGATCGTATCCCGGTCGATTGTTGTAGTTGCGATCAGGCTCGATGGCTTCCAGCGTATCGTCCTCGCGTTCAATTTCACGAACAGCTTTCTGAGGCAAAGAACAATCCGGTACTCCCAAGCTGACTGTAATTTGTAGCGGAATCGTAATAGTCACGCTGCCAGAGGAGAGATGAGCAGAAAAATTTACGCTATGTTCATCCGTACCAGTTCCTCTTGGGTAGCTAACTTCCGGTTTCGTTTTCTTATGAAGGTTCAGAGGGGATTTGCGCCGCACTCTCAAAGGGTCACGGCTATTTAACAGTTCAGCACGTAGTTCCTCTTCATGCGGACTAATGCTAGCGCTAGTAATAAAATCTGTGAGACGTGAAATGCGAATGCCCTCATTGGCAACCCAAGCTAATTGGCTCGGATCGTCGCCTTTTCTCCAGACATTACCCTTTACATCGAGGAATCTGCCTTTAGAATCCATCCTCGGCACACCTGAGTGATGCAGGGCTACAACCTCCCACTGATCGTTGAACACGGGCGACCCAGACGACCCCGGCTCGGTGTCGGCTCCGTAGTGAGCCACTTTCTCCAGCAAGTCCAGCAATTTGTTTTCCCGGATAACGACCTGCTTCATCTCCCCACGAGGGTGCTGGATGATGTTAATTGATTCCCCTAGCTGGATTTTCCCTTCTTCCTGGATAAGTGGGCACCAGCCATAATCCGTGAGGGGTTTCTCTTGATGTGAGGTGGGTTTGACCGCGACCAGCGCGAAGTCAAAGCCCTTATCGTTCAGAAAGAAAGCATCAGGGTTAAGGTTGAATTGTTGAAGGGGCAGTGGTTGACCGAAACGGTCAACTTGGTAGTCAAGTTCTACAACACTGTCTGCGGCACGGTCTGCAGATTGCAGCACATGGTGATTGGTCAGCAGTAGCTGGGGAGAGACGAGAAAACCAGTGCCAAACGCCTTTCGTCCGTTACCTAGATGTGTGACAATCCGACCCACACATCGATTTACATACATGGCTTTTTCGAGAAACTCTATAGATAGGAAGTCACGCGTTTCGCCAAGTATCCGCTCCACAAGTTCGTTGTCGATCTCCTCGGGCGCGAACTCCTCATGGTATACCAATTCACTGAGTTCCTCGGACAGCGCCTCCGATCTGATTGGTAGCACTTCCTTTACCTTGCCCAAGAGGCGGTTCACACGCTTGGCTAGGCGCTCCTTTGGTTCGACATCATCATAGCGTTTTTCTTTCAGGAGCCTAATACTCTGTTCTCGTTTCTCCTTCTGTTGCTGCCAGTTCTCAGCAGCTTGGATCATTACATCATAGTCAAAGGCATACTCGTTCTGCGGGGCAACCATTGGATTATGCTCCATCCTTGGGTGATGTCAGGATCGCTCCGCTATCAGTCTTCCATTAGGTTTCTGAATTAAGCGAAGTCATCTTAGGAGAATGTACTGGCGATGGAAGTCGTCGAAACTAGCCAATTAAGATTTCAAACCGCCCACAATTGGATTAGGTTAACTATTGCTTAACCGTATAGACGATTCAGCAATAGTTACTGAGATTCCTTCCGCAGTGTGCAGGCTGATTCCGGAGATTTCGGAGAAATTTGTCCAAAGTCCAATTATTGTTGTTTAACTTGAGATAGGAACTCAATGAGAAGTAGGCGGTGAACAAGGTAGATATCCTGGGGATTGACTTAGGGACAACCAATTCAGCCATTGCCATCTGGGAGCCATAGACAGGACAGGCGAGAGTTCTGCACAACCGTGAAGGCGATCGCATAACTCCCTCCGTCGTAATGTTCGACCCCGAAACCCGTCAACCCATCGTCGGTAAAGCGGCACTCTCGTGCATCACCAGCCATCCCAGTCAAGTCATCTACTCCGTCAAACGCTTCATCGGTTGTACCTTTCGTGATGAACGAGTACGCAACGACCAAACGCAAGTCACCTACAGCATTGAGGAATTCCAACAGAGCAAAGTCGCTATCCGAGTCGGAGAGCAACTCCTCACCCCACCCCAGATTTCCGCTCAAGTCCTACGCAAGCTCAAGGAAGATGCCGAGGCTGTCTTGGGTAAGACAATCTCCCAAGCCGTCATTACCGTCCCAGCCTATTTCAGTGAAGCCCAACGTCAAGCAACCAAGGAAGCGGGAGAACTGGCGGGTTTGCGGGTTCCCCGGATTATTAACGAGCCAACTGCTGCTGCTTTGGCATTTGGTTTGGGTGCCCAACGGCAAACAGTAGCCGTGTACGACTTAGGCTGTGGCACGTTCGATATCTCGATTCTGCGGATTGAACGGGGTTTGTTTCGAGTCAAAGCTACCAGTGGCGATACTCACTTAGGAGGCGACGATTTCGATTTGGCAATTGTGAGCTGGATGAAGGCAGCATTCCAGCAGCAGCATGGTGTAGACTTACCCCTTGAACGAGACATTAGCGTGCGATCGCTCGCGATCGCACAACAGCAGAAACCGCCAAGATTGAACTGACGCAACTCACAGAATACGCCATTAGCACCCCGAACCTCTTCACGGTGGATAATCAAGCTTTGGGGCTTTCGGCGACTCTCACCCGCATAGAGCTAGAAACGCTGGTGCAGCCCTTCATCGATCGCACCTTAGCCATCTGCGATGCCACTCTGGAAAAGGCAGGGCTGAAGCCAAGTGACATTGACCAAGTGTTGCTAGTTGGGGGGCAAACCCGACTTCCGGCAGTCAAGGCAGCACTGCGCGATCACTACGGTTGAACAATCAATGATTCTGTCAACCCAGATGAGGCAGTCGCTAGGGGGGCGGCTGTTCTGGGGGCAAGGCTGTGCGGCTATCTCAAGGAAGACGTGAAATTGTGGGATGTTACGCCTTTGTCCTTGGGGCTTGAGCTAGCCAATGGCAAGATGGATGCTATCATTCGCGCCAACGAACAGATTCCAGCGACCAAATGGCGCAAAGGACCGCAAGCGTTTACCACCCAGCGCGACGGACAAGAGAGCATTCGCTTCCGCATCTATCAAGGTGAGCGACCGATCGCAGCGGACAATGAATTTGTCGGTAAAGTCGTTCTCAACTTAGCCACTGCCCGCCCTGCTGGAGAGGTTCGAGTTAGTCGCCAAAACGCCCAAAAAATATCACCACGCTCAAATAGCTTTTGTGGTGAGTTTGGGAACCCTAGTAATAGGGATATTAAGATCGAAATGTCTTAAGAATCCCCGTGTCTTTAGACCGGGGAGTGTCAACAGTACAAGACAGGTTTGGCCTTGTCAAAGAGCGGCTATCGCCGCTATTGGGAGTGACCTGCTCATTTAAGTTGCGTCCATTCTTAACAATAACGAACGCATTCACCTATTTTCTTAAAAGCGGTTGATGATGGACACTTCTGCCCAAAATCCAGCTATTGCCTTCATGGATGAGGCACAAGAACAGATGGCAACCTTCGCTGCATTTCTCAGCAGCACAAACAATTCTCACTCTTTCGCCAGCAAGCGTTTGAAAGGGCTAACGAAACTTCTACAACGGCTAATTGTCCAACCAGGCTGCAGCTTGCAGCGGAACCGCGAAAGCAATATTCAGCTTTACTGCAATTAGCTTATGCGATCGCCCGCACTTTAAAAGAACCTAGCTTGCAGAAGCAACTTGCAGGGACTCTCACATTCATAGGAAAGCCTTCATCACGGGCGATGCCCTCAAAAAAGCCAGTTAGCTGTTAAGAATTAGGATTGACTTCTATTTCAGTTAACTGGCTCCCTTTCAATTAACCACACAAAATTCAAAGAGGGATGCTATCTCGCCATGAACGGAAACAACTTGAATTTACTGCCAGTACCATTACCGCCCATGCTGCCAGAAATGGTGGGTATCGTTGGTGATTCCCGATACTTCGCCATGTTTTATATGGGCAGCAAAGCTACTTGGACTGATGGTAGAGGGTTAGGGACCTTCAGTTATTATGCCGTGTACGAGCCACTTACTGAACATCCCGCTCTCGCCCTCGATCTGGAACCATACCACCTCGGTTCCGATGATGAATTTCCCACCCATGCAATTGTGTGCGATCGCTTGGAAGGAAAGATGTACGTCGGAGATTACCCAGAAGTAGAGAAATTTCTCAACATCCAGCACCCACCGCTGCCCACTCTGTCACCAGAAGAAGTTGAACAGCAACGGCAAAGGATTGAGGAAGAACTGGCAAACTTTGACATTTCTACGTTGCAGAAGTTGGGGATGTTTGAGTTGTTGGCAGGGCACAATCAACAACAAAAGCAGGAGCTAGTGGAATTGGGGCATTGGCTTGACCAACAAGTAACTGAAGATTTGGTCCGGCGATATCTCGAAGCTGCTAATAAAGGTAATTGGACAGCGATTTCTGTACTGCAAAGATTTTTGCAAGGCATCCATTAAAAAAATTGACAACAGAATCATTACCATTAAGCGAACGCAATCTTTCCTTGTAACTATGAGAGAGATTGGTATTAGTGCCAATTCCCAGCAACACTAATTAATGGCCAAAAAGTCTGCCTATTTCCGTAACAAAAATAAAACACAGAATCAAGTAGTAGCCATTGGAGAAAGAGCGCTTGTACAATGCGTAAAAAGCTGGTGTCCTCCCAGTTGGGAATCAAGATTTCCAGGGAAAATCATCCCTTTCTGGATTCCTATACTTCCTGAGCAACCGCACTCGGATGCAGAAATTCTCAAGTTTGAACCGCTCCACTATCACTTTGACTTTCGCTTTTGGCATGACCGACTTATCAACTTATTCTTCACAGATGGGGAAACTGCTGAAGATTGGCAAGCACGAGTTCAATTAGCTTGTGAAGTTATCGAAATAAAACAAGTGGTGCGCTTGTGCTACCGCAATATACCAATCCTTTCAGCAAACTACAACTTCTTGCCACGCTTGGAGGAAGCTTACTCGAATTGCTCCTTGCTGCCTGGTAATATTTGCCCCCACAAAGGTTATAAACTTTTGCCAAATACCAAGCACCCTAATTTAGGAACCTGCCCGGGTCACGGCTTAGCATTTAACTTCAAAACAGGGCAATTATGCCGGAGAAAGGAATTTACACAGCTTGATTTCAGTTGATTGATTTAGGGGAATATCGCGCTGCAATTTCTTTATCAAGAAATTTGCCGAAAAACCTGTCAAAAAAAGTCAGGTGCAATCGATTCACAGCTATGAACTTATGTCAATCTTAAAAGGAAGTCGAGATTTGATTTCGGCGCTGCCGCTAAGAGATTTGAAGGGGATGCCACCTTCAATCGAATTGCCTGCTAATTTTGCCCAAATTCACACGCCGCGCTTTGAGTGCGGCGACATGGTGCGCTGGACGGGTGTTGGCGAAGAAGCTGATTGGGGGATAGTTATTGGCAAATTTTACAACTGCGAACCGCGTCGGTACTGTTGGATGTGGTGCTACATAATTTGGCTGGCTGCTAATTCCAAGAGCGCAGCTTGGTGTCAGTTTGATACGGCGCGGGAGGAAGATTTGGAGGGGTTTGAGGATGAAAAAGCCGCAGACTTTGACAGATAGAGAGCGCAATTTAATTGCAGCTTACAGCCAATGCCAATTGGGAATGACGCCGAAGCAGTTTTATGGCAAGTGGGCGGTGAGTTACGAGGAAATCGCTTTTATTTGTTCCCGTTCTAATTCTACAGTGCGGGGTTGGTTTAAAAAGGGAAAAAATCGAAGATTTCCTACTCCTGTCGATTTGCGTCATCTGGCAGTAATGGACTTTCTGCTGGAACATTTTGAGGAAATTCCAGAGACACTGGCAACCTTGCTATGTCGGCTTTCTGAAGATAATAGCGTGCATTAGTAGTGGCGCGTCTGCTTGAAATTAGTGCATTGAACAATTGCCCGTGTTTTCTCAAATTGATAAACTTCAAAGCGTTTCACGGAGGTCCAGCACCCGTTATGGATCAAAGAAACTCTTTCTCCCCTGCTCCCCCTGCTCCCCCTTCTCCCCTTCTCCCCCTCTCCCCTTCTCCCCTACTCCCCTGCGAGTTTCTGAGGAGATTTCTAATGCCTCATTTCCAAATAGACGCGCCACTATTGTTTTTGATTTTATATACATCAAGCCTTTTCAGCATCAAAAAATAATTTGAGCTGGTTTCAGCACAAATATAGTCAATTGTCAATATCACCGTGACCTGTCTTTGACAATATTGTTTCAATTAAGGTAATGGCAGGTAATCAAACACAAACACAATTTGTTACTGTTATCAGGAGGTTAAAATGACCTATTTTGAGAAGTTGCACCCGTGGTGCTTAATTCGCTTACTTCCTAATTGCCAGCGTATTGTTGTGGCGCGATTTCGCAAGAGAAACGATGCAGATGAGCATCTGCGGGTTTTGCAACGGTTGGTTAAAAATCGCACATTTGTGATTATTTTTGAGAGTCAAGAACAGCCAGTTTTGCCTCAAGATTGATGGGCAAAACTTATTTTGAAGTCGAATTAGTCAAAGTACCTGCATTAGATTAATAACTCCGCTTCTCCACAATTTCTCCTAGTTATCAATCCAACTGATAACTGGGAAAGTTTTTGATGGGTGCATAAGTCCTAACTATGGAAAATTTGAGTAGCAGTCAAATCAACAGAACAAATTATACAAGATTTACGCCCCAAGTGTTTAAATAAACTATTGGTAGCGGTAAGGTGCTTATGGCTCACCCTACATATAGAGGTTATGCGTAAGTCCTGTTAGAGTTATTATTATCGTCTCCATCAATTAATGATTGTGTAAATTTCAGCTAGCGCTGATTAGTGTTTGAAAGATAGTGGAAGAAACCAACCCTATGATTCAAACACTGGTAAAACCGAATTTTCAATTAACTTCTCAACAAAACAACGCCCTCCAACTCCTCGAACAATTTGTAGCAAGTTCTAAACGGGTATTCGGGCTATTTGGATATGCAGGTACGGGAAAATCAACCCTTGTCAACCTGGTAGCAGAACAATTAGTCAGGGCCGGAAAGAGAGTCGCTTTCACCGCTCCCACCAATAAAGCTGTAGGCGTATTGCGACGGATGGCTGCTGAAAAAGGACTGAGAGGAGTAGACTTTATGACCATCCACCAGCTATTGGGGTTAGCTCCAGTCAAACAGGGGCAAAACAAAATCCTCAAACAAGTTTCTCCTTCTTTCCTTCACCTGTACGACACTATTTTTCTCGATGAGTGCAGTATGGTTACAGCAGAACTGTGGAATATTATTCAAGAAAGAATTGCTAGCGCTTTACTCATCGGCAGCAATCGGCAGCTTATTGTTATGGGCGACCCCGCACAATTGCCTCCTGTTAATAATGGCTTCATAGAAGAGAAAAAATCTCAATCCTTCAGCGTGCCTGAAAAAGCAGTTTTAACAGAGGTCGTCAGGCAAGGTGCGGGCAGCCCCCTGCTAGAATTCGTAACAGCTTGCCGCACGGCTGTCAAGAGCAAAGAGGCGTTCAAACCCTTCTCCAAATTCAGCCTTGATAAAAAAAACGGAGCCTTCTTAGTCAGAGAAAAAACGCTGCTGAAATACGCCTTAAAAAAGTTCTCTTCTACTTTCCCTCAAGACCCTGATTGCTTTCGCATCCTCTGCTACACTAACGAGCGCGTCGCCTACTGGAATAGCAAAATCAGAGCCAAAATCTACGGAAAAAATGCTCCCAGATTTATTATTGGAGAGAGGTTGATTGCTAAAGCTCCCGTTATTGCTCCCGACGGCAAAACCGTCATCCTGCCCACATCAGCAGAAGTGGAAATTGCCGAATTTCAAGAGGATAGGTACTCTGGGTATAAAGCCTGGAATCTCCAGGTTAAAACCGATGCAGGCGACCAACGCCAAATTTACATCCTCCACGAAAGTGACGCTTGCCGATTCCAACAGGACAATGCTAGGTTGCTGCAAAATGCTAAAAGCAATCCGAGCTTATGGAAGGCATGGTACGACCATTGTGAAATCTTTGCAGATATGAGAAATTGTTGGGCAATTACTGTACACAATTCTCAAGGCTCTACTTTCACGGAGGTGGGAATTGATAGCAGTGATATCGGCAGGAAAGTCGCTAGTAAATTGCTGTATCTCGCTCAACTTCTCCCTAGTCAAAAAGCTCAATTTGTCAAAGAATACCGCGACAGTATTCGAGAGCACAATCAGCTTATGTACGTGAGTTGTAGTCGTGCAAAGCACCGGGTTTTTGTTACTAAGTGAACCCATTTTATATTTGGTGAATGGCACTTTAGAGTTTAAGGGCGATGCCTGTGGCTGGCTACGCCGGAGCCATCGAGTCAGCGCAAGCGCGATCGCCCTTGAAATGTGCTATTTTTTTAATCGTACTCAAGGGCGATTACAGTAATGTTTATATAAAGATAGCATGGGGTACAATAACAATACGGGACTAAAAGCTGAGAAAATTGTTAGGTTGCGATCGCACTCTTTATCTCATCAAAAAAGTTGCACCAACTTAAAACAGTGCCACACAGACGGAAGTAGTGCCAAAGTTTTCCAGAGGATGGTATGAGTTTAACTAGAGCAATTCCAGAACTGGGTCAGTTAGTCAAAGTGCGATCGCGCCAATACGTCGTCACCGAAATACGTCCAACTGCCATACCTGTTAATCCCATGCTGCCAGGGTTACAGCAGTTGCAAAACCTGGTGATGCTTTCCTCTGTGGAAGATGATGCTTTGGGAGAAGAATTACAGGTAATCTGGGAATTAGAACCGGGGGCTTTTATTCGCGAACGGATGGAACTACCGCCACCTACAGGTTTTGATGAACCCGCTAAATTAGACGCTTTTTTGGATGCGGTACGCTGGGGGGGCGCTTCAACTGCTGATATTCGTACTGTACAATCTCCCTTTCGCAGCGGTATTGATATTGAAGATTATCAACTTGACCCCGTTGTGCGTGCCATTCAAATGCCCCGCGTTAACTTACTAATTGCTGATGATGTAGGATTAGGGAAAACCATTGAGGCGGGATTAGTCACGCAGGAGTTGACAATTCGCCATCGTTGCCGCCGTATTTTGATTATCTGCCCTTCAGCGCTACAAATTCAATGGCGCGACCAAATGCGGGATAAATTTGGTTTGGATTTCCGGATTGTGGATAGTAATCTGATGAAGGAGTTACGGCGTTCTCGCGGGATTCATGTTAATCCTTGGCAGCATTTTCCCAGATTGATTACCTCGATCGATTTTATCAAGCGCGATCGCCCCCTGCGTCTTTTTCGCGAACTCCTACCCGCCGAAGGCGAACCCCTCTATCCCCGCCGTTTTGACTTGCTGATTGTCGATGAAGCGCACAACGTCGCACCATCCGGCGGCGGAAAATATGCAGTTGACTCGCTCCGAACGACTACAATTAGATTATTAGTTCCTCATTTTGAACACAAATTATTTTTAACTGCAACTCCCCATAACGGTTATCCCGAAAGTTTCACCGCTTTATTAGAATTGTTAGACTCCCAAAGATTTGCTAGGGGTGTTTCTCCTGACAAAAACCAACTGCAAGTTGTCATGGTGCGGCGACTGAAACAGGAGATGCAAAACTGGGATGGTTCGCCTCTATTTCCAGTAAGGAATTTAGCCCCTATTTTAGTAGATTATCCCGCCGCAGAACGGAGGGCGCACGCAGCTTTAAAACATTACACCGAATTACGCGGTAAAGGTGTGGCAGATAATACAGAAAAGTATGCCACTGAATTTGTTTTAAAACTGTTAAAGAAACGCTTGTTTTCTTCACCAGAAGCTTTTGCGATTACCTTAGCCCAGCACGAAAAATCTCTGACTTCAGCCCGCCGCCGGATTGCTACCACTTTATCACGACCAACTGAGGGAATTTTACGCCGTCAATTAGAACAAGTTGAAGAAGAATTCGCCGATGATGCGGTTTACGAAGAAGCAACCGATGAGGCAATTACTAATACTAGCAGATTGTTTCGCCCACTTTCGGCCGCAGAACAACAATTATTACAAGAAATGCGAGACTGGGCAGAAGATGCCGCCAAACGACCGGATGCCAAAGCTCAAGAGTTATTGAATTGGATTCATACTCAGATCAAACCTAATGGGAAATGGTCAAATCAACGGGTTATTATTTTCACCGAATATCGCGCCACTCAAAAATGGTTGTATAATTTATTAGCAGCCGAAAAATTAATCGAAGGAGACCGATTGATGACTCTTTATGGCGGCATGGTTTCGGAAGATAGGGAAAAAGTCAAAGCAGCTTTTCAAACCGACCCTGATATTTCCCCTGTGCGGATTTTACTGGCAACTGATGCAGCTTCGGAAGGGTTAGATTTACAGAATTATTGTTCTAAGTTGATTCATTATGAAATTCCTTGGAATCCGAATCGGATGGAACAGCGGAATGGCAGAATTGACCGTCACGGACAAAAAGCTCAGGAAGTTTTAGTTTATCATTTTGTCGGCAAAAATTATAAACAAAATTCGGTAACGGGAACTAAACCGGGTGATTTAGAAGGTGATTTAGAATTTTTAATGCGGGCGGCATTAAAAGTTAATAATATCAGAGAAGATTTGGGTAAAGTGGGTATGGTGATTGCCCAACAGGTAGAAGAAGCAATGTTAGGATATCGGACAACTTTAGATACTAGCAAATCTGAACGGGAATCGGAACCTGTGCGGCGGATGTTAAAGTTTGAGCGCAAAGTAAGAGAACAAATTGATAAATTGCGGGAACAATTAAACGAAACTCGCCAAAATTTACGGTTGACTCCTGATAATATAGAATCAGTAGTAAAAATTGGGTTAGAGTTAGCAGAACAACCGCCACTGATAGAAACTCAGATAGCAGGTTTAAAGGGAAAAGCTTTTTATTTACCAGCCCTAAAAAGCAGTTGGGCGATGTGTAGCGAAGGGTTAGCCCATCCCCATACCAAGGTGATTCGCCCCATTGTTTTTGACCCAGAATTAGCCCAGGGTAAAGATAATGTGGTGTTAGCACATTTGAATCATCGGTTAGTACAAATGTGTTTGCGCTTGTTGCGGGCTGAGGTGTGGTCTGGGGAGGAAAGAAAATGCTTGCATCGCGTGACGGCGAGGTTAGTTTCTGCTAGTTCGGGGTTGGAAACTCCGGCGGTGGTTGCTTATGGTAGATTGGTGATTTTAGGAACCGACCAACAACGGTTACATGAAGAGGTGATTGCGGCGGGGGGAATCTTGAAGGATGGGAAATTTACCCGGTTGAAAGTGATGCAATTGCAAAAGGCGTTAAATGCAGTTTTACCAGACGCAGCGCCAGATAGCGTTCAACAAAAATTTGCAAATTTTTGGCCGAATTATGCCGATGAATTGCTGAAAAATTTGCAGGCGCGGATGAGTGAGAGAACTGCTAGTTTACAGCGGGATTTGCAGAACCGGGCTGATAAAGAGGTGGCGGATATTACGGCTATTTTAACTGAGTTAAAGCTTAGTATTGAAAAAGAGTTTGTTGAACCGGAGTTTAAGCAATTGGAGTTATTTAATACAGAAGAAAAGGCACAGCTTGAGCGAAATGTCAGTAGTTTAAAGTTGAGGATTGAGCAAATTCCTCGCGAGATTGAACAGGAAACGGGGATGATTAGGGCGAGATTTGCTAATCCAACGCCGCGATTGTTTCCTTTGGCGGTTACTTATTTAGTTCCGCAGAAACTTGTGAGGTAAATTATCATGTTGATTGAGACAATTTATCATCAATTTTTAGGAGTGAGGCAAATGGCATACAGCGATTTTAAGTTAAATGAAGTAAGTCAACGGTTTGGTTTGACGGTGAATGAAGCGTCGGGAATGTTTGCGGATGTACCGGAAGCAGAATGTAGCGATTTACTGGTGACAATTCTCGGTGAAAATGTTGATTTGGCGGTGGCGATTAATACGGAAAAAGCGCGTTCGGAAATGATTATTAGTCCAGTTTTGTTAGAGATTAGGCGCAAATTTAAGGGTCAAATTAGCTTATTTTCGGGGGTGGACTTTACGGTTGATGTCCAACAAGGTTTAAATGGCTTTTGTGATTTTATCATTAGTTCATCGAAAGAACAGTTATTTGTTCGCGCCCCGGTAATTACGCTGGTGGAGACGAAGAATGAAAACTTAAAATCGGGGTTGGCGCAGTGTATTGCGGAAATGGTAGCAGCACAGTTATTTAATGAACGACAAGGAAATGAAATCAAAAGTATTTATGGAGTAATCACCATCGGCACGATTTGGCAATTTTTAAAGTTACAGGATAAAGTAATTTCGATCGATCTAAGCGAATATTATATTAAGGATATCAAGAAAATTTTAGGTATCTTAGTCAGCGCCATTCAACAGCAATAAAAACCCGACTCCCGACTCCCGACTCCCGACTCCCGACTCCCGACTCCCCACTTCCGACTCCCGACTCCCCACTCCCCACTCCCCACTCCCCATTACCCATCATGTCTACCGCACGTCACCACGCTGAATGGTTATCTCTGGTTGAAGCTTCCGGGCCTTTTTTAAGTTTACCGGTATTGCTGAAAGTGTTTCCCAGTGGGTTAGATGCCCATGACTCGGAACATTTTAAGCTGTTACGGTTAGCCTATGAAGAATGGCAGGATAATCAACTCGGGGCGCGTCCTGAAAAAGCGATTCATCGCGCTTGGGTGGAATTTGTTTTGCGGCAGACTTTGGAATTGCCGGAGGAGGTATTGTTAGAAGGGCAGCGCATTCCGCCTGGGTTGCAAACCACTGTTGCACAACAGGGCGAAACTCTGCGGCCGGATTGGGTAATTGTTAATCCTCAAGAAACACCTAATGCAGGGACGCCCCGGCTATTAGTTCAGATTGTACCTGCCGAACAGGATTTGGAGAAACCTTTGGCAGGACAGCGCTGGAAAGCAAGTCCCGCGACTCGGATGATGGAATTATTGCACGCTGCTAATGTGCGGTTGGGGTTAGTAACTAATGGCGAACATTGGATGTTAGTCAATGCGCCTAGAGGTGAAACCACGGGTTTTATTTCTTGGTACGGGACGCTGTGGTTGGAAGAACATTTGACGCTGCGGGCGTTTCGCAGTTTGTTGGGGGTGAGGCGGTTTTTTGGGGTGGATGACTCGGAAATACTGGAAACTTTGCTAATTCAAAGTATTAGCGACCAGCAAGAAGTTACTGACCAATTGGGTTATCAGGTACGGCGGGCGGTGGAGGTGCTGGTACAGGCGTTAGACCGCATCGACCAAGATAGAAATCGCACTCTTTTGCAAGATATTTCGGAACCTCAGCTTTACGAAGCGGCGCTGACGGTGATGATGCGTCTGGTGTTTCTGTTTTCAGCGGAGGAACGGAAGTTGATTCCTTCGGCGGGGGGAGAAGCGCTTTATCACGAATATTATGCGGTTTCTACCATTTCCGCTAAGTTGCGCAGCGATGCAGATAAGTTTGGCGAGGAGGTGTTGGAACGCCGCAGCGATGCGTGGTGTCGGTTGTTGGCGACGTTTCGCGCTGTGCATGGGGGAATTCGCCACGATTTGCTGGATATTCCGGCCTATGGCGGCAGTTTGTTCGACCCGGACAGATTCCCGTTTTTGGAGGGGCGAGTGCGGGGAACTCGCTGGCAGGAGATTTCTGCTGAACCTATCCCGGTGAACAATCGGATTGTGTTGCATTTGTTGGAAGCGTTGCAAATTTTGCAAATTAGAGTGGGCGGGATGCTGGAACCGCGCCGGCTTTCGTTTCGGGCGCTGGATATTGAGCAAATCGGTCATGTCTATGAAGGCTTGCTGGACCATACGGCAGTCAGGGCAATGTCTCCGGTTTTAGGATTGATTGGGACGCGGGAACGGGAACCTGAGGTGGCGCTTCGGGAGTTGGAACGGCTGCAAGCCAAGGGCGAGGAGGATTTGGTCAAATTTGTCAAAGAGCAGTCGAACAAGTCCCCTCCTGCGCTGCGTAAGGCTCTCTCAGCGGAGATTTCGTCAAGGGTGCAGGAGCGGTTGCGGGCGGCTTGCAACAATGATGGGGAATTGTATGAGCGCGTTTTGCCGTTTGCTGGATTGATTCGCCTGGACACGCTGGAGTACCCAATGGTGATTCCAGAGGGCAGCGTCTACGTCACCCAAGGTTCAAATCGTCGGGAAACGGGGACGCATTATACACCGCGCAGTTTAACTGAGCCGATCGTGCAATATACCCTGGAACCGTTGGTTTATGAAGGGGTGGCAGAGGGGAAGCCGAAGGAACAGTGGCGGCTCAAGTCAGCGAAGGAGTTACTGCAACTCAAAGTCTGCGATATGGCGATGGGGAGTGGGGCGTTTTTGGTGCAGACTTGTCGCTATTTGGCGGAACGTTTGGTGGAAGCGTGGGAAGGGTTGGAACGGGAAAATCCGGGGAAGGTAGTGATTGCGCCGGAGGGGACTTTATCTAAGTTTCGTCCTGATGAATGTCCGATTCCGAAAGATAGCGAGGAACGGTTGACGGTGGCGCGGCGGATTGTGGCGGAACGCTGTCTTTACGGGGTGGATAAAAATCCTCTGGCGGTGGAGATGGCGAAGTTATCGCTGTGGTTGATTACATTAGCAAAAGCGCGTCCGTTTACGTTTTTAGATCATGCCTTCAAGTGGGGGGATTCCCTAGTTGGGGTGAATTTGGAACAGTTGCGCTACTGGAATTTGGACACGACGGGTACGCCTGCTTTGTTTGCGGATAAGATTCGCCGGGAGGTTGAACAGGTTATTGAGTTGCGGCGGCAAATTGCAGCGAAACCTGGGATGACGGCGCAAGACCAAACGGAAAAGGCTTATTTGTTGGCGAAGGCAAATGCTGTTGCCAATGATTTGCGCGATGGCTGCGATTTGCTGGTTGCTAGTTATTTTAACGATTTGTCTGATGTGGAACGAGAAGGGTTAAGGCAAACGCTGTTAACGGTGTTTCGGGATGGGGCGAGTGTTTCTGAAAAGGTGCGTCAGGTGCTGCCAGATTTGGAAAAGTTGCGCCCGTTTCACTGGGAGTTGGAGTTTCCAGAGGTGTTTTTGGGTGAGGGACGGGGTGGATTTGATGCGATTGTTGGAAATCCACCGTTTATGGGTGGATGGAAGATCACGGGTATATTGGGTACAGACTACAGAGGATTTCTCTTAAAAAGAGTAGCAGATGGGAAAAAAGGTGCCGCTGATCTATGTGCTTACTTCTTTTTAAAAGGAGAACAGATACTTAAAATTAATGCTAGTTTTGGTCTAATAGCTACGAATACATTAACTCAGGGAGATAGTCGTGAAGTTGGTTTAGATCAGTTAGTATCAAAAAAATGTCTAATTTTTCGTGCTGTTTCTAGCAAAAAATGGCCTGGAAATGCTAGTTTAGAAGTTGTTAAAGTATGGCTTTATAAAGGGATTTGGAAAGGTAAGTTTATACTAGATGAAAAAAGCGCATTAGGAATCACATCATTTTTAACAATTCCTGGCAATACAATAGGAAAGCCTTATAAATTAGTAACTAACATAGATAAATCCTTCAAAGGTTCAGACGTTTATGGAATGGGTTTTCTGTTAACACATGAAGAAGCTAAGTATTTAATCCAAAAAGATTCTCGGAATGAAGAGGTTTTATTTCCTTATTTAGGTGGTCAAGATTTAAATTTTTCTCCCGATCAATCTCCGAGTAGATGGGTCATTAACTTTAAATGCTGGCCTTTGGATGCTGAGAATGATGATCCAAATGAGCCTAAAGGACCACCCTATGCAAGTGATTATCCAGACTGTTTAGCGATTGTAGAACAAAAAGTCAAACCTGAGCGAGAAGCTTTAAAAAATACTCCTGATAGTCGCAAACTTAAACAATTTTGGTGGCAATTTAGCAGAACAAGACCCGAGCTTTATTCTGTAATTGCAGATATGAAGAGGGTATTAGCAAGAGCAAGAATTGCTAATATCCACTCCATAGCTTATATACCAAGAGGCTGGATATATAACGAAAAGGTAGTCCTTTTCCCTAATTGCTCATTTGCGCTCATCCAGTCAACAATTCATGAAATTTGGGCAAGAGAGTATAGCTCTAGCTTACGAAATGATATGCAGTATACTGCATCAGATTGCTTTGAAACCTTCCCCTTCCCCTCATCAACCTCAAACCTAGAAGAAATTGGCGAAAAATATTACACCCACCGCCAATCCATCATGCTTTCTCGCCAAGAAGGATTAACCAAAACCTACAACCGCTTCCACAACAGAGACGAAACCGCCCCCGATATTCAACAACTGCGAGAATTGCACGTAGAAATGGATAACGCCGTCGCCGCCGCCTACGGTTGGCAAGACATAGACTTAGGGCATGACTTCCACGAAACCAAACAAGGATTGCGCTACACCATCAGCGAAACCGCACGGCGGGAAGTGCTAGATAGACTCTTGCTGCTGAATCACGAACGCTACGCCGAAGAAGACGCCCAAGGGTTGCACGACAAAGGGAAGAAAAAGGGGAAAAGTGGGGGTAAAACTGCTAAAAAACAGGTATCATCTGAGGGACAGTTAAGCTTGTTTTGATTAGCAGATGAAACCAACGTTCGTAGTAGGGACTTCAGTCCTTCTCGCACTAAAGTGCTTACTACAAACGTAAAACGTTCGTAGTAGGGACTTCAGTCCCTTTAGCACTAAAGTGCTTACTACAAACGTAAAATGTTCGTAGTAGGGACTTCAGTCCCTCTAGCACTAAAGTGCTTAGTACGAAATTTATTCTACTTTTAGCCCACTGCATAATCACTCATTTCCCGCATGAAAGGAGGATAAAAACCTAACACAATATCTTGTTTTGGTACACCAAAATTGACTAAATCTGCTGCAATATCATGTTCTGTTGAATTGTAAAAAATCCAGATTTTCTCATTGCGAATATCAAGATGTATTATACAATCATGCACCCAGCGTTTATGCTGCCAACCCAGATGCACAATTTGATAGTGATTTCGCTGTGTATCAAAGATAGTTTCAACTTCAATATCACCATAAGCTGGCTTAATTTCTGCGTAATCCATCAATAATTGCTGTACAATTTGCTGATAGTTGGTTAATCGATCCGTTAGTTTTTCCATTGTGAAATTTGCTCCAGTTCAATGTCGTAAATAATCAATTTTACGGAATTTTCTTGCAGCATTGATGCTGGAAAATCACGTTGAAAGAAGCTGTTATAGATTAAATCGGGTATGGCTAAATAGAGAATGCGATCGGGTTCTTCACGACGCAATGCAGCCCGATAGTTAATAAACTGCCCCAGTGCTGTATGAAACTCAGAAATTGCCGATGCACTAGCTAAAAAACTTTTGACTTCTACCGCAATTTTCTCATTTCCTCGCTCTGCTGCCAGTAATCGTTCTGCCCCCAAGTCAATTTCCATATCTACACCGCCCACTTTAATTTTAAGTGGATCGTGAGTAACATTCCACCCATCCTTAGTAAGAGCAGTCTTAACAACTTGATGAAAACGATCCTTAGCCACAATAGACGATTTGATATAAAGGTGCAATTTAAAACTATCACATTTAGTGAAAGATGGTGCGTTAAGCGTAGCCGTGACGCACCCTACGTATTTAAATGTGGTATTATGCTAAAATGCTAAATTGCTAATTTATGAATATTACGAAATATTGCAATGTTATGAATATTATCCAACTCCCTGCTATACTACCTGGCAACTTAGACCTCGCAGCGATTAACGAACAGTTAAAAAATCGCGCCGCCCAACTAGATTGGAGTAGCGTCATTTCTGCCAACGAACAACATTTAGCAGTTTTATTAAAGGGTCTTAGCTTAGATGATAGCGATGTCATCGACTTAGAAAATCCTACCATGTCCGATAACATTGCTCAAAAAGTTGTACATTATTTCAATACCCATCCAAATATTGAAAAGAATACCAATCAAAATAGTGGAAACAATCATCCTTCTATTTTAGAAACGCCAACTTATTATCAAATTCGGGCAGAATTAGAACAAGCAATATTAGATGATTTACTCGGCCCTGCGGGGGGAGACTATGAAGAAATAGACGAAATGCGAGTTAGCGATCGCTATCTCGTCGGATTAATCGCACCTAGCGATCGGCATATCGTACCCGAAGAACTCGAAGAAACGCCCGAACAAATGGATGAATTAGCCGTTTCCGGTAGCGGTACTTTAGAAGAAGGCACAACCGAAAGTAACATTCCCCCCGCCGAGAAAATGTTTCCCTCTGCAATTGGCATGACTTTTTGTGTTGATGGAAATGCCAAAGCAATTAAAGTAAAAGCTGGGTGGGGACAATACGAAAAAGGGAAAAGCGAAAGCATCCAAACTTCTACCGGTGAAGCAAAAACCCTGTGGCGGCGCTACCCCATTCGAGGAACTTCACCGGATATTATCTTAAAAGCAGGCGCGATCGATCCTTGGCAAATTGATGCAGAAAAAGCAGTATTCGTTCAAGGTCAAATTCGCCAACAGCATCAAGATTGGATCGTAACTCTCTTCTTAGTCAACGGACAAAAAGAACCGGAAATCAGACGCGATAGCGCTTGGTTATTTCAACCAGAATTAAGCGTTGAATCTGCCGATCGCAATTATCCCGATATTTTCATTAAACGGCGGCTGAAACGCCAACTCGGTAAACTCAACCCCGTATTATTTGCCGAAGAACAAGCAATGGCGATGCAGTACCGCGACTGCATAGAATTTGCCGTCGGACACGGGAGTGGCGTACACGCGGAATTTGCAGGCGGAAATTGCGATGGGGAAGCCGGCAAAAAGCATCGGGCTATCCGCCTTGCTACTAAAGTCGTCCCCGCTTACGAAATACCCCAAACTACGCCGCCAACTATTGAAGAAATACCGGAACTGGCGGGATTAATTTTAGATATGAAAGAACTAGCAGAAATTCCAGATTTATCAACTGCTTTAAGTTCTTTAACTATTGCTTATAGTGAATGGATTGCCCAACAAACTGCAAAAATTGCCGACTCCACCGCCGATTTAGGCGATTATCAGGATGCGGCAAAATCGGCCTTGGCAAATTGTCAAATAACTTGCGATCGGATTCAAGCAGGAATCACGTTATTACAAACAGATTCTCAGGCTGCTGAAGCGTTCCAATTTATGAATCTCGCGATGTGGAAACAGCGGATTCACTCAATTCATGCAGAAAATAAACGGCGCGGCGAAGCCAGCGAATGGGATAATATTGATATTCCCAAGAATCGCACCTGGCGACCGTTTCAGTTAGCTTTTATCCTGCTAAATCTTCCCAGTATCACCGAATTAGACCACCCCGATCGGTGTCATCCCACAGATGCGATCGCAGATTTACTTTGGTTCCCCACCGGCGGCGGTAAAACCGAAGCCTATCTAGGATTAACAGCTTATACTATCGGACTGAGAAGATTGCAAGGAAATATTGCCGGACGTTCCGGCGCAGCAGGGGTTGCTGTCCTGATGCGCTACACCCTCCGCCTCTTAACATTACAACAATTTCAACGCGCCACAACCTTAATTTGTGCCTGTGAAGACATCCGCCGCCAAGATGAAAATAAATGGGGAAAAGAACCGTTTAGAATTGGGTTGTGGGTAGGGATGAAAACCACACCAAACCGAACCGAACAAAGCAATGAATTTCTCAAACAAAAACTCGGACAATACCAACCGACTAGCAGCGGTTCCCCCCATCAATTAACTAACTGTCCTTGGTGCGGTTCTCAAATTGACCCCGGCAAACAACATATTAAAGTAGAATCCTTTGCCAAAGGACAAGGACGCACTTTAATTTACTGCGGTGATGCTTTAGGCAAATGTTTGTTTACCCAAAAACAATCTCCCGCCGAAGGTTTACCCATTGTAGTTGTAGATGAAGAAATCTACCGTCGTTTGCCAACATTAGTGATAGCAACTGTTGACAAATTCGCCCAAATGCCTTGGAATGGTGCCGTACAAATGCTATTCGGGCAAGTAGACGGATATTGCACCCGTCACGGTTTTCGTTCTCCTGAAATCGAAGACGCAGACTCTCACCCCAGTAAATACGGACTCCCTACTGCTAAAACTATTCCGACTAATGCCTTGAGGCCGCCAGACTTAATTATTCAAGATGAATTGCACTTAATTAGCGGCCCTTTAGGAACCCTAGTCGGACTGTATGAAACCGCAGTCGATCGACTTGCATCCTGGGAAGTCAACGGTAAAATAGTCCGTCCCAAAGTAATCGCTTCCACTGCGACAATTAGACAAGCCCGCGACCAAGTGCATAACCTATTTTTGCGCCAAGTGCAAGTTTTTCCCCCCCAAGGATTAGATATTGAAGATAACTTTTTTTCCTGCCAGCGTCCGCCTTCTGAGGATTATCCCGGCCGGCGTTATTTGGGGATTTGTGCCACGGGAAGGCGATTAAAAGCAGCATTAATTCGCGTTTATACGGCAGTATTGGCAGCCTCTCAATATTTGTTTGAAAAATATGGCGATCGGGTTGACCCTTGGATGACCTTAGTGGGTTATTTTAATTCAATGCGGGAATTAGGAGGAACTCGGCGTTTAGTGGATGATGACATTCAATCTCGCTTAGGAAAAACCGATCGCAGAGGGCTAGCCAAACGCCTGAGACTGGAAGTAGAAGAATTGACATCGCGCAAAAATTCTACCGATATTCCGATCGTATTAAATTGGTTAGAAACTCCTTTTTCCGCAGAGAAGTCCAACAAAAATAACAAGCGCAAACCGTTAGATGTTTTACTAGCTACTAACATGATTTCTGTTGGCGTAGACGTAAAACGTTTAGGCGTAATGGTAGTGACAGGTCAACCCAAAAACACTGCTGAATACATCCAAGCAACCTCGCGGGTAGGGCGAACTTTCCCCGGTTTAGTATTTACTGTTTATAACTGGGCGCGACCGAGAGATTTGTCTCATTACGAGCAATTTGAACATTATCATGCTACCTTCTATCAGCACGTTGAAGCCCTCTCAATTACACCTTTTGCCCCCCGCGCCATCGATCGAGGGTTAGCTGCTTTATTCGTTTCTTTAGTGCGTTTGGCAGGTAGCGAATTAAACGCTAATGATAAAGCAGGCAGGGTTTCTCGCCACCATCCTTATGTGGAAGCTGCTATTAATGCGATTTGCGATCGGGCTGCGGCAGTAGGAGATACTAAAACCCGCGATTTAGTAAAACAGGAATTAGAAGCTAAATTAGACTATTGGTTGGCAGAAGCAGCGGATGCGACGGGAGGAAAAATATTAGGATATCAGACTAAAAAAGATGGAGTGACAATGGGATTATTAGAACAACCAGGACAAAGCAATTGGCAATCGTTTACTTGTTTAAATTCCTTGCGAAATGTTGAACCGAATATTGGATTAATTTTAGACGATCGCATTCCCGATGATGACGATCGTCCCGCCCGATCGATGAGTGAAACTCCCCCGATTAATGGTTCGTAGTAAGGACTGAAGTCCTTCTTCTACCAAGGACTAAAGTCCTTACTACAAACCTTATCGCTTAAGTTCACCATATATTAGTTAATACGATGACAACAAATCAATTCCCTTCTAAAAACAAAGTCGGCGAACTCCGACCCAGCCAAATTTTATTCTCTTCAGGCATTGGTTCTATTGTAGATTTACCCAACTTATCAACAATGGTAATGGGATTAGATGATTGGGAACTCACTCACGCCTCAGAATTAGGAGAAGCCCGGTTACTAGCAGCAGTGCAAAAAGAAATCGGCGATCGAGTCAAAAAACTGCTAACACCGCCTATATCTGAATCAAACAATACCATCCCTAACTTATTTGATGAAAGCGCCAAAGTAGGCATTCCCGTTTCACCTTTCCCCACCTGGGTAGTTTGTCCCCAATGTCGATTACTTGCACCTTTAAAATCGGGACTATTTGAGTTAAAACGCGATCGCCACCGACCCGACCAAAATCGCTACATTCACAGTAATTGTCGCACATTTTCTCCAACAGTTATCCCTGCCAGATTTTTAGTAGCTTGCCAACACGGACACTTAGATGATTTTCCCTGGCACTACTTCGTTCATAGAGGTAACAGTAATTGCAAAGGTTCTCTGCGTCTCTATGAATATGGCATCTCCGGTTCTGCTACTGATATTGAAGTAAAATGCGATAGTTGCGGTAAATCTCGCCGAATGTCCGATGCCTTTGGCGAACTTGGTAAAATGAATATGCCTCAATGTCGCGGCCGCCATCCCCATTTACGCAACTTTGCAGAAGATGGATGTACCAAACAAATGAAAAGTATCTTACTCGGTGCATCAAATAGCTGGTTTCCCATCACCCTTTCCGTGCTCTCGATTCCCACTACTATTAATCAACTCGGACAACTAATTGATAAACATTGGGCTGTATTAGAAAAAGCTATTACAATTGACATTTTAGCTGCTTTCCGCCAAATCGGTCAACTCAAAGAATTTGCTAAATATTCAGATGCCGAAATCTGGAAAGAAATTTTACAAAAACGTCAAGAAACAGGTGAAACCGAAAGCCACGATGTGAAAGATATCAAAACCCCAGAATGGCAAGTTTTTTCTAATGCCGATACCAGTTTAAATAGCGCTGACTTTTGGTTAACACCCGTCGCCGCCCCTGATGGCTACGAAGCTTATTTTGAAAAAGTTGTCTTAGTAGAACGCTTGCGAGAAGTTCGTGCTTTAGTTGGTTTTACCCGCATTGAATCCCCTGGTGACTATGCTGAAACAGGAGAATTACCCGAAGAATACTGGGCTCCTTTGAGTCGTTCTGAACCTACATGGGTGCCAGCTTCTGAAGTGCGCGGCGAAGGTATTTTTATGCAATTTCAAGAGCAAATATTACAAAAATGGTTATCCAGTACACCTGGATTAAAAAAATACGAACAACAAAGCTTTGAAGCGCATCGTCGTTGGCGCAGGGCGCGTTCCTTAGATCCCGATACTAATTTTCCCGGTATTCGTTATATTTTACTTCATTCCTTCGCTCATGCTTTGATGCGACAATTAGTAATAGAATGCGGTTATAATGCTGCTAGTTTGCGGGAACGCATTTACTCAAAAGATCCGAATGAAGATAATGGTCCAATGGCTGGTGTCTTGATTTATACAGCCGCACCAGACAGCGAAGGTACGCTAGGGGGATTAGTCAGTTTAGGTGAACCGGGTATTTTTGGTCGTCATATTGACCGAGCTTTAGAACAAATTGGTTTATGTGCTTCTGACCCTTTATGTGCAGAACACAGCCCTTTACAAAATACAACTTCTTTGCATTGGGCGGCTTGTCATGCTTGTTTGTTTAGTCCTGAAACATCCTGCGAACGGGGCAATAAATATCTCGATCGGACTTTGTTAATTCCTACTATGAATGCTGATTTATCAGAATTAGCTTTCTTTCAATAATCTTATATCTAAAATCGAGTGACAAGCTGAGTCGTGCGAGCTATTCTCCGGGCAGCTAGCGCTGCCCCCGCTTAGCAGCTATTTGAACGCACGAAGATGCAAACCAAATCCCGCACCGCGACAGCTAAAAACCGAAAAAAAGAGAGCGGATTTTCCAAAAGAAAACCCAAGGCAAGTGTTCCCTTAGAACGAACCGAACCTTTGGTCGAAGATGAACCAAAACTAGAAGAAAAATCCGATCGCAATTCTTCCAATAGCGCAGGCGATTCTCCCCAGCTTTTGCCAGCAGAAATTAAGCTCGTCTGCACGCAAGACAATTTAGCCAACCATCTCGAACTTGTCAGCAAAGCTGTCCCAGCAAAACCCACCCACCCCGTGTTAGGAAATGTCCTCTTGGTCGCTTGCAAAAAAACGCAGCGAGTCCAACTCACAGTCTTCGACATGAGCTTGGCTATTCAAACCTCCTTTGATGCCAAAGTGATATCTCCCGGCGACATGACCATTCCTGTCGGGCTACTTAGCGATATTGTCGGAAAATTCTCGCCCGGAGATATCACTTTGGTCAGTCGCGAAGCCTTGAATCGCGAAGGTGAAGATAGCGAAGATAGCGGGAATAGCGCTACCTTGCCAGAGGCTGTTAGCAACAGTCCAGTTGCTACCCTAATCGCTGCTTGCGGTCGCTATCAAGTTCGAGGGCTTTCGAGTGAAGAATTCCCTGCCATTCCTGAAGTAAAAACAGCGCAAACAATTTGCATCCCCGCTGAAACGTTGAAAGAAGGCCTGAAAGGGTCACTGTTTGCCACCGCTACCGATGAAGGCAAGCACATCCTGACAGGTGTTTACTTCAAAATCGGCCAAGATAGCCTCGAATTTGCTGCCACAGACGGCCACCGTTTGGTTGTCCTCAATACTTCAATTCAAGGTTTTTCTAAGAAGAAACAAGCGGAAATTGCACAGCCTCTAGAGCTTACAGTCCCAGCTAAATCGCTCGCCGAACTGGAGCGAATTTTATCGAGCAGGACATCCGCTGACCCAGTAGAGCTTTCTTACAGCACTGAGAGCGCTTTGATAGAATTCCGGTGGGGAGCGCAGCGCTTAGTA
Organism: Microcoleus sp. BM001215392; assembly: GCF_036700185.1. Classification (NCBI taxonomy): domain Bacteria; kingdom Bacillati; phylum Cyanobacteriota; class Cyanophyceae; order Oscillatoriales; family Microcoleaceae; genus Microcoleus; species Microcoleus sp. BM001215392. Next base: position 63,468 of record NZ_JAUBOJ010000002.1, read on the forward strand.
ACGCGCTGTTTAGAAGGCACATACCCAGCTTATCCCGATTTATTGCAGCAGGATTTCCAACATCAGGTAACGCTGGAAAAAGCACCTTTCATCAAAGCTATAGAGAGAATTGCTGTGCTGGCAGACAAGAAAGAAAAAACGCTCAGCATCCGCATTAATAGCGAAGCACAGCAAGTGTCACTGTCGCTTTTCAGAGAATTTGGAAACGGCTTGGAACAGATGGCGGCGCACGTTAACTCAGACGGCAATTTTTCAATTTCATTCAACATAAAATACCTGTTGGAAGGTGCAAAAGCAATCGCTAGTTCCCAACTCCAAATGCACCTCACTCAGCGCGACGGTCCCGCCATTTTAGTTCCTGCTGGCAACCCCTCCAAGCCCAACATCCTAATGGATGCCAAATACTTGTTAATGCCGATTTTCAAAGAATGATGTCTTTTGCATAAAAGGCTCGCTTGGCAGAAGTAAAAATATTGAGTTTTTTACTTCTCTCTTCTTCTGAGTGCAAACTCCGCAAATAGGACTCTAATTCTCAGCAAACAATTACACCTAACTATTCAATCATGTACGCAGCATTGCCTCAAAAATACCGCCCTCGTAGCTTGTCTGAACTGGCCGGACAGGAGTACATCCAAAGGACACTTTCCAATGCGGTCAAAACTAATAAAATTGCTCCGGCTTACTTGTTCGCCGGCGAACGGGGAACGGGCAAAACTTCAACGGCCCGCATTTTAGCTAAATCTCTCAACTGCACCAGTGCAGACAAACCCACAGTAAAGCCGTGCGGCAAGTGCCAGTCCTGCCGCTCGATTGAAAAAGGCAGCAGCTTAGACGTTGCTGAAATTGACGCGGCTTCCCACAACGGTGTAGATGACGCTCGCGCCCTGATCGAGCGATCGCACTTCGCACCAGTTATCAGCCGCTACCGAGTGTTTATTTTAGATGAAGTTCACTGCCTAAGTTCCCAAGCTTTTAACGCTCTTCTAAAATGTTTGGAAGAACCTCCGCATCATGTAGTGTTCATCTTGTGTACAACAGAGCAACACAAAGTGCTGCCAACAATTAACAGCCGCTGTCAAACGTTTCTGTTTCGATCGCTGCCAATCCCAGCCATTGTCAAACAGCTAACAATGATAGCTGAGAAAGAGTCAATTGCAATTGCCGAAGCCGCTAAAATTGCGATCGCCCGCGCCGCGAATGGCGGGATGAGGGACGCCTTGCAGTTGCTCGATCAGTTGAGCTTATTAGGAGAGGAAATTACCAGCTCTCACGTATTGGAGCTGTCGGGGCGGATACCGGAGTCGGATTTAGTTGCAATTTTGAAATCGACCCGCACCGGCAACGCGCTGAAGCTGCTGCAACTGTCCCGCGAACTCATTGACAGCGGGAAAAGCCCTAAAATGCTGCTGGCGTCGCTGCTAGCCTGCTACCGGGACTTGTTGCTTGCAACGAGCGTGCCGGACTGTTCGCTGATGCTAGTTAGCGGCATTTCGCACTCGGCCCTGATGGAAATTGCCTCTGCTTGGGACTGCAATGCGATCGCTGCTGGTCTCGAACAGTTGCAGGCTTCGGAATGGCAGCTCAGCAAGAGCGCTCACCCAACGCTGTGGCTGGAACTCTGCTTGCTGGGATTGGCAAAGGTGCCACAATTAAAACCCCACGCCACACAGAGCGCTCTTGCTAACCCCAGGCAGCCCGACCGCACCCAGAAGCTGCCCACCTCCTCCAAGTTGCGAGATCCTCGTTCCTTCGAGCGAGCCATTTGGGAAAAAGTGCTCTCAGCAACTTCTGAGAAGAACCGTGCTTTACTCTGTGCCGCTTCCCTGGTAGCACTGACGGAAAAGAAAGCGGTGCTGGCCGTGCCCGCCCAATACCTGGACAAGTTCAACCGGAACGCGGCTAAGGTGCAGAAGATATTTCTGGCTGCAACGGGCGTCCGCTATCTTGTGTCGTTCGAGGAGAAAAACCCATGATTAGCTTGCTGATAGGGGATGACCTCCACGCGATTCACAAAAAGCTTTCTGCCTTTAAAAAGAACCTCGACCCCGCTTGGATTGGCTTCAATTATCACCGCTTTGATGCTTCGGCATTGAATGAGGCGGTTGACTGCGCCCTGACTCCCGCCTTGGGAACGGAAAAAGCAAAGTTAGTGGTGGTAGAAGGGTGTAATTTCAAACAGTTTACTGAAGAAGCGCTGGAGGTTCTCCAGTTGCTCCCGCAGGTGCCGCAAAAGACGCACCTGGTTTTTGTAGCGCCTTCCATTGACAAACGCCTGAAGGTGGCAAAATTTCTGCTTTCTCAAGCTAAGCTGTTCGAGTTCGACCTTATTCCCCCCTGGCGAACGGATCTCATTGCCCGATCGATCCGAACTCAAGCTTTGGCAATAGGGCTATCGCTGAACTCAAATGCTATTGATTATTTGGCGGTTGCGATCGGCAACAATCCTGCTCGCGCTGAATCAGAACTGCACAAGTTGGCGACCCTGAGCAGCGGCGCGAACCTTACTTTAAACCAAGTGCGATCGCTGGTTCCTTCAACCACTCAAAATAGCCTTCAGCTTGCCGAAGCGCTGAGGGAAAATAACTCTAAGAGAGCAGTCTATTTGCTGCTTGACCTTTTGGCAATAGAAACTTTCCCGCTGGCGATTTGTGCGACGCTGATTGCTCAATTTAGAACTTGGTTGTGGGTGAAAGCGGCGATAGTTGGAGGAGTTAAGCAAGACGCTGAAATTGCCCGGATTTGTCAAATTGCCAACCCGAAGCGAGTGTACTTTCTGAAAAAAGAAGTAGCTGCTGCTTCTCTAACATCCCTTTCGTCTGCGGTGTCCCTGTTGCTTGACTTAGAGGGTTCGCTGAAGCTTGGGCGTAAAGGGGATTCCATGTTGCCTGCAATTCTGGCGATCGCCCAACTGTTTCCTCGTAAGAAAGCAAGCAAGCGCGAAGTAGAAGCGATGTAGGGGCGATGTAGAAGTGATGTAGAAGTGATGTAGAAGTGATGTAGAAGTGATGTAGGGGCGATCGCGAGTGTTCATTCCCCTTGTTTAACTAATGCAAGAAGTTAAACGGGGGAATTTTTTATTTTTTTACCAAAACACATTATAAAACTTATTAATTAAACTAAAGTCACTCCAATGTTAATGCTTGCTACTCAAAAAATAAAACCCTCACAGAGATGCCCTAAATGTGGAAAAATTCGTAAGAAATGGGCTAAAGTATCCAACAGACATTATGTTTGTAGTAATTTTAATTTTGAAATACAACGTGATAAAGGCTCTGTTATAATTAATTTTAATTCCTTCTCCACTTTTCTCATATACGCTATCATAATAATTAATAATTGTTTAAAAAGTGTTAAACATAATAGTCTTTTCTTATACCATAATGTAGCGCATTGCTAGTTTAAGAAATATGCTATTCTTAAGAATGTAAAAGCAGGGAACCTTTTGACAGTGAAGGCGACCTGCCGATACAGCCCGCGCCGCCCCGACAGAGAATAACCCCAACTTTCTGTTAGGAAACCTTATTGGGTTTAGCAGGCAAAGGTACAAAGCCCCAATCCCCAAATAAACAACCAGGGCTATCCAAATGAATAAAAATGAAACTGTGTCGCTCTCAGTCAGCGACGCGATTCAGCATATTGGTCTTGACCAACTCAAGCCTCACCCTCGCAATGAGGAAATTTACGGGTGCACCGAAAGTATTGCTGACCTGGTAGAGTTGATCCAACTCAAAGGCTACGTCCAACCGCTGACCGTCAAAACAGATGGCACGATCGTTAGCGGCCATCGGCGGTGGAGGGCGCTAGCAGCGCTGGGCTGGAAGTCTGTCCCAGTTATTGTCTGCCACTTCCAGACTGAAGATGACGAGCTCTTCGTCTTGGTGGCAGAAAACCGCCACCGCCACCAAAGTCCAGTACAGAGAATTCGGGAAGGAATTGTTGTGGAGCCTATAGCTAGAGAGCTGAGGAACAGACATGCTGCCAAGAAAGCTCCCCACCAAGCTGCTGACTCAGCAGAGCAGCCGTCGGACAACCAGCAACCGCTGATGGAAAATTTTCCATTGAACCCGATCGACTTGGGTCTGACTCCAAGGGAAATGGAACTGACGGAAAATATTGTGGCGGCTATAGTCGGCTTAGGGTGCGGCAGGAACTACAGGAAAGGGCGCATTGCCGTCAAAGCAGCCGACGAGCTCAAGAAAGATCGCCCCGAATTGGCTGCAAAGTGGTTGGACATTATTAATGACCACAGCATAGATGTGGGGTATCAACTTGCGAAGATGCAAGAGGACAAGCGAGTAGTGGCGTTGGCTGCGATCTCGTCGGGAGCAGCGAAAACCCCGAAACAAGCTAAAGCTCTGATTAAGGGTGCTTTGAGAAAATCTTCCGCCTCGAAGAAAACCGAGGGCAGCATTAGTAGCGAGCCGGTTCAAGAAAGCGATTGCGGTGGAGAATGTAAAACTTGCACTCCTTGCGAACCAATTACGGGTGAGGGAGTCAAAACGCGCTTTGGTTCAGACAGCGCGGGGGCATGGGTCATGGTCAAAATTCCTTTTATTCCTACTGAAAAAATAGCGGAAAGGAAGTGGAATGGATTTTGGGGCCGGATTGTGGAGGTTGGAGCGACTTTGAAAGTCGATATGGGTTCAGAGGTGGTGTCGCTCCTTCAATCAGATGTGGTGGCGATATTGAACCCAACGCCGAGTTTTTGCTCAATAGCTGAGCGAATTCTTAGGCTGCAAAGCTTCGGCACGGTGTACGAGTTTGGGAAAATCGTCTTGAACAGGATGCAGAGAAAAGTGGTTTGGGATGCTGCAGCGCTAGCTTATCTGGATGCTGTGGAACAGGTGGAATTGGCGCGGCGGGCGATCGAGCAGGCTTTGTAGTAAGGTTCCTTTTTACTGAAACTAACCGATGATCTGTTTGCCAATGAGTTTGAATGTGCGATCGCACAGTATTGAGTGCTGCTGCGTCGCAGTTTAACTCGTCGCTACCATAGCCGAGCAGTGCAACCTATAACTGTTTGGCTCGTTTTTTCGCTTCCGGGTCTGACGCGGGTGACAACGCCTCTGAAACCTTGATAGGTCAATCGTTGAGGCTCCTTAACCTCGACAAGCATGATGACTGCTTGAGAGGGTTATTAACAATGTTCCTGGGCAGCAATGGCGTAGTCGCAGGCATTGAGACATCGCCCTTAAACTGAAGTTCCCTGTACTCGAAACCCTCTCAAGTGGCGATCGCCCGTGAGTATTTTTCTTGAGGTCGCTCAACTCTTATTTATAAATATTTGATAACCAAAATGTTCATTATCAATAAATAGCATCCAGGCGACTAGCGTCGCGCCCTCTGGGTAGGCTGTAACTGTCTTACCCACCTATGCAATTAATCACCCTCACTGATTTAAATTTTTTAGCCAATCCGACACAACTAACAGTTCCCATTGAATTGAAACAAGAGGAATTTCAACTAATAATGAAACAAACTTTCTTGAAACTCCCCACTGAACCGCTGCTACTTGCGGAGCCAAAAGTGGATAAGTGGATTATGGAAGTTAGTTTGCTATTTCCAGAGGTATTTGAATGGGAACCTCCTACATTCTTAGTCGATACTCAGTTTAGCGCTAGGCTTAATAAAGATGTATGCGTACAAATCAACGCCAATGCAGCTTTTCTTGAACGTCAATCCGTCCATTTAATTGAATGGGCAATCCGCCATCCTGCATTAAATTGGTCTGACCGAGTAAAATTGTGGACAGCAGCCGAATCTCTCTCGCTGTCGCCAGAAAATATCAAGCTAACCGTGTTAGCACTGCACCCCGCCCATCCGGGGACGAGGCATGAAATCAGTTGGGACAGCCGGCAACACGCGCAGGCGAAAGACTGGCTCGCGTCCGCGCTGGCAGGACAGGCGAGATGGCCTGTTGCTGCTCGAAGAACATCACCGCCTGCTTGCGCGTCCCTAACTCATTTCGACATTGAGGGAATTCCAGAGGTAGAGATTTAGAAACTATTGTCGCAGCCGCTCAGAATGCGATCGCGGCTGTTGCTATCCGAATTGAGCCCAACTTCTAGGTTAAGGCCAATGGAAAATTTTCCATTGGCTCCCACACGCCCGCTAGCGCTTGCCAATACTGCCAGTGGCAAAAACCCGCCTAGAACGCCCAGTTTTACTGACAACTGAGTCTAGCGGGTCAGAGCCAAATTTATTGCCTGAAGCTGGCGGCATCGGCGATTGGGATGGAACGTTACCTCCGGCGTCTGGCAGAGGCAGCATCCGTTCTGCTTCCTCAATGCGATCGTACAAAGCGGCTGTAAGCTGGTCAAGACTTGCAAGTTGCACCCGACTCTCCAGCCGGAACCTGACCTCTGTATCCCAGAGAGCCTCGCTCTCGCTTTGCCGCTGCAAATCGGCTTTGGGAATGGGTATGGTCAGCGCGTAAGGAATTGACCCCTCGCCGCCGGAACTGTAACCGGGGTTCGTAATTACACACCGTCCCTGGGGGAACCGCAAAATTTCGTCCACCGAAAACAACGGCATTTTTTGAAGCGACTCGTTCCAACTAATAGATTGATTGCTTTGAGATTGGCCGCCCATTGAACGGCTGGTGGACTTGCTTTTGAGCAAAACTTCTTTTTCTCCGTAGCGTTCGGAGTATTTTTTTGCAGTATCAGTGTTACCCGGATTGAATAAAATATGAGTGCTGCAAGCAGAGGCGATCGCCGCCCCCATTTTCTCTCCGTACCCTTCGTACAGTTGTTCCAAACTCTGAATTCCTAGAATGAAACAAGCTCCATTCGAGCGATATTCGTTAATCCACTGCGGCATCCGATCCAATCGAATGGAGGGAAATTCATCGAGTGAAATAACCAGTGGATCTTTCCGAGGGCGACTTAAGTTGGATACAACGAGGAGGTGAATCGCGGCTGCTAACAGAGGCCCCACGACGGAGCGCCGCTCGTCATCTAATTTGAAAATAATCATCTGTCGGCCTTCTATTTTCGTTGGGATGTCCGACTTTCCCAAAAATGCTCGCAACAGGTCAGCTTGGATAAAACTGCTGAACGTTCCGGCCGCCGTAGTCAGAATTCCTGAAATAGTTTTTTCTGCTTCCTTAGCGCTCAAAAATTGGTTGAAGCTGGTAGCGACCCACTCATCGATTCGACGGGATTGAACCGCATAGTCAATCCGCTTTACCAAATTTGGCAACCTCAAAATTGCATAGAGCATTGCCATGTCTGGATACCTAGAACCCTTGACTAATTGAAGGAGTGCTTTAGCCAATAAGTCTCCAGCTTTAGAGAAAAACTCATCACTTTTTCCATTGCCTGCACTCGCATTTCTATTAATAACCTGACCGATTTCCCCAGCCATGACCGAATCTTGAGGGGACTTCATAAAGTCGAGGGGATTAATGATGCCTGAATAAGGTTCTCCCGGTGCAAATACCGACACTTGGTAGCCATACCGCGCTGCCAGAGGTGCGTGGAGTTTGAGCTGGTTACCTAAGCACAAACGTCACCGTTTGTACTCGGCTTCAAAACCGGACATA